>JBIKPT010000081.1:0-11971 GCA_044357355.1 Chitinophagales bacterium | reverse complement strand
ATTGTTCTTTTCCAGCCTTAACAAGCCGAAAAAACGTTTTATTGATTTGGATTCATTAGAAAAATTGGTATTGGCCATATTTATTTAGGAACAAATGTTTTCGCTTTTTAGTTTAATTTTAAATGTGACTTTTTTGTTAATAATGAAACAAAAATAGCAATTTATTGTTGTTGTTGACTCTGTATATGAATTACCGGTGCATTTTCGGTTTCTTCCTTATTCATAAGCACTTCATTTTCATCCTCAAAAGTGGTTCCGTCTTCGTAGCCAACAGATACATATACCATCAAATCATGATTGGCCGGACCTTTAAAAGTTCCTTTTACCGGTGTGCAATCTGAAAAATCTCTGCCAACTGCCAACTGAATATGATGTTCGTTTGCAAAGCAATTATTGGTAGGGTCGATGCCAATCCAGCCCAGATTTGGAATGTAAGCATCAATCCAGGCATGTGTAGCACCTTCACCGCGCATACCGTTTTTGTTTGGACAAATATAGCCGCTGACATATCTGCTGGGTATGCCAACCGTGCGCAACAACTGCAGCAGTACATGTGCAAAATCCTGACAAACACCGGAACGGAATTCCAGAATTTCATCTACTTTGGTTTCCACATTTGTAATGCCTTTCACATACTTAAAATTTTCGAAAATAAACTGTGAACATTTTTTGGTGGTTTCTAACGGAGAATAAGCTTCGTTATAGATATGGTCTAGTATGAGTTGTATTTTTTCAGGAGATTTCAGGCTTTCTTTTTGCGCCAGATCGAGCAAAATCATATTACTGTTTGTCTCTTGCTGTAAGATTTCCCAGTCGTTTTTGGTGGAACGTGTTTCGTCAATTTGCTGTAAAGTAGTTTTTGCAATTAGTCTGCTGTCAATAATGAGTTCTTCATGAGGTTTGGAAACGGTAAAGAATCCAACCGTATTGCTCCAGTAATCGGAGAATTTATTGATGGATGGTTCGTCGGTAATCACTACTTCGTGACTTAAAATTTCCTGTCCCGGTTTATTGAAAGAAAATATTTTTATCTGATTGGCGCTTTCCCGAACGGGTCTGTCATATTTATATTTAGTGATGTGTTGAATTTTAAAGACAGGCATCTTATTGTATGATTTACGACGTATGATTTATGATTTGCAATGTATAGTTTTAATCAATGAATTCATAATGCTGAACTCATAAATCACTATTAATTTAATGATATGCAAAATACACTTTACTTAATTTATCGCTGAAATTAAAGATGTCAGCAACAATTTCTTCCAGAAAATTATGTAATCCGATTTTAGCTATTGTATCTAAGTCAGAATATTCAATGCGACTGCGCAATCTGCCTATTACTTTTTCGAGGGTTGCATCTGCATCGGTTTGTTCGTGCGTAATTTTTTCCATGATATGACTTATTTTTTTTACAGAATATAAAATGGAACGCGGAAAATTAGTATTCATCACAATCATATCCAGCACGTTTTGTGTTTGCAACCCGGTGTGATAGCTTTTCATATAGTATTCATAACCGGAAACTGACAACAATAAATTTTTCCAGTAAGGTATATCCATCGGATTGTGCAAATCATATTCTATGTCATTGAACTTTATGTCCAGAATATCAGCCGTTAGTACAGCTCGCTCAATAAACTTACCCATATTCATGAAGTTCCAGCCTTCGCCGCGCGGCATAGTGACTTCTGCAACACCATAGAAATATAAACTTTCATCAATTAAAGAGGAGATGGCATAGAGTTGTTCACCTGATTCCAGCAGAGTTTCAATTCGTTTACTGTTGACTTTCTGGTAGTATTCGTTAATACTTTCCCAGACTTCTCTGGTAATATGGTCCTGCACACCTCGAGCATTTTCGCGTGCTTTGGTGATGATGGAACGGATGGAGTTGGTGTTGCTTTTATCTGTGATAATATAATGTAATGTGGCTTGTGTATCGTCTTTAATTTTTTCTATGGCAGCATCATCCAGTTCTGTGAAAATTTGCAACACCGGACTCCAGTTGTATTTTTCCTTTTCATTTCTGTCCAGCGATGTTACGTAGTTTATTTTCAACATACGCATCATGCCTTCCGCCCGTTCTACATATCGGTTCATCCAAAATAATGATTCTGCAATTCTACTAAGCATGTTATAGATTTTTAGAATCAAGACTTTTAGAACCAAGAATCAAGATTTTTATTGATTTTAGTTGTAATTGTCTTGCTTCTTTTTAGGTTGGTTTTAAAATCATTTTTAAATTTTATTTTTCAAGTCTTGACTCTTGATTCCAACAATCTTGACTTTCTCTAATCAATTATCCACGTGTCTTTACTGCCACCACCTTGTGATGAATTTACCACTAAAGAATTTTCTTTCAAAGCCACTCTCGTTAAACCACCAGCCACTAATTTCACACCATCCGGTCCGCAAAGTGCATACGGCCGCAAGTCGATATGTCGCGGTACCAGTTTCCCATCCAGATAACACGGAACCGTTGAAATTTTTACCGTTGGTTGTGCAATATATGAGCGCGGCTCTTTTAAGATAGCGGCTTTAAATTTTTCAATTTCTTCTTCGCCGGCACTTTCGCCCATCAGCATGCCGTAGCCACCCGATTCATTGGTTTTTTTAACCACCATTTTGTGCATGTTGTTGAATGCATATTCTCTTTCTTCCGGAATTTCCATTCTGTAAGTCGGCACATTTTTAAGTAAAGGCTCTTCGTTCAGGTAATATTTAATCATATCTGGTACATAGGTGTATATGGCCTTGTCGTCGGCAACACCATTTCCCATGGCATTTACTATGGCTACGTTTCCTTTTCGGTAGGCAGAAACCAAACCGGGAACACCTAACAAGCTATCCGGTCTGAAAACCAATGGGTCCAAAAATTCATCGTCCACACGGCGATAAATTACATCTACTTGTTTGAGACCTCGTGTGGTTTTCATGTATACTTTATGGTTATCTACCAATAAATCTCTGCCTTCTACCAGCTCAATACCCATATAACGCGCCAAAAAGGAATGCTCGTAATAAGCAGAATTGTACATGCCTGGTGTAAGCAAAACTATTGTTGGATTTTGAATTTGTTTAGGCGCAAGCTGCACTAAAATATTATGTAATAAAATCGGATAATCCGAGACTTTACGAACGTTGTATTCATTCATTAATTCCGGAAAAATCCGCTTGGTTACATCGCGGTTTTCCAGCATATAAGAAACACCGGATGGTGTGCGTAGATTATCTTCTAATACATAGTAACTACCGTCAGCATCTCGCACTAAATCAATGCCTGCAATGTGTACGTAAATATCATAAGGTACCTGAATGCCGAAAACTTCACGGTTGTAATGCGGACAGGATACAATCAGGCTGGCCGGAATTTTGCCATCTTTAATAATATGCTGTTCGTTGTAAATATCTTTTAAGAAAAGGTTGAGTGCTTTTAAGCGTTGCGTGATGCCGCGTTCCAGAAAATCCCAGTCGCTTGCCGTAATAATTCGCGGAATGATGTCAAATGGAAAAATACGCTCAATGCCCTCTTCGTTTTCAGAATATACCGTGAAGGTGATACCCTGATTCATAAATGTCTTTTTTGCGATTTCCTCTTTTTTATTGAGAATGTCTAAATTAATAGAATTCAGCTGGTTGAAAATGGATCGATAGTGCGGACGTATGTCGCCGTTTGGTAAAGCCATTTCATCCCAAAAGTTTGGCCGCGTGTTGTATTTGTCAAAAATCATCTATCTGTTTCTAATACCATGATAAGAATATTTTTTGAATATTTTCATAAATCAGAAATAATTTTCAGTATGCTTAACTAAATCGTAAAGATATTTTTTATTATAAACTGAATAATTTTCAACATGGTTTAGCCAAAGTTCCTATTGTCCTGAAACAATAAATTCCTTTGAAAGAATCGTTGTTTGTGTATTGGTGTCTGTAATTGTTATAAAATAAATTCCATTACTCAGAGATGCTGTCGGGATAGTAATTGTTTCTTCATTTTCGCTCAATTTATAATCAGTATTATATACTATCTGTCCAAAATTATTGCAGATGGTAACTCTGTAATCAGATGAGTTGTAATTGGCAAAATAAAGCTGCAAATTCCCATTTGAAACAGGATTTGGAAAGAGCGTGGCAGTAGGGATGTTTGTGTCCGATATTCGAATTACCAGGTTTTTTGAATAATGGAAAGTGTTATCGTTTTCAAGAATTTTTAAACGATAGTAATAGATGTATGATAAATTTATTTCGTAGTCGTCGTATAAATAATTGTTGATCAGTTTAGAATTACGGATTACCTGCACGGTTGCAATATCATCAAATGAAATACCGTCCGTAGAGCGTTGAATAATATAATCCAAACCGGTAGATTCTGAGGCTGAAGACCAGTACAAATGGTTGTGATTAACAGCAAAGTTTCCATTGAAATTTACAAGCTCAACTTTTAGAACAAAATCTTTTGTTGTTTGGATATAATCTTCTACTTCACCATTTTGCTTATTTCTTGCCCCATAATCGCTAAACTGTAATGGACTCACACCCGATACAATAACTCTTAGTGCATACAGTGAAGACAAGTTCGACGGAGTTATTACATTTACAGGAATAACGACAGGTCCGGATACAAGAGCTGAATCGGCGTAAAATAGATCAGTCGCGTCTGTGAAATTGTCATTGTAATTCCAGTCGAACCACATGCCAAAATACACCATCTTCCCAGCTTGAGAACTGTTTAGCGTTACATAGTATGTATAGGGTTCATTTATTGTTACAGAGTCTTGTGGCGGAAGCAGTACTCCATCGTCATATAAATCTGCAGTGGCAGTGTTATTTTGATGTGCAGTGCATTCAATATCCACTTTAGAACCCAGCCAGACAGGATGTTCAACACCTCTTATTTCATCAGGTATATTATCGTTGTTGTTATCACGGAATCGTATTGCACTGGCCAGCGGATAAGGATTTGGCAAATCACCCCAATCTACTCCGTTTATGTATACAGGATAATCTTCTACCTCACCGTCATCCTGATAAGAAATACTTCTTTCATCAATTATTGTTAAAATATCGTCTTTAACTTTCTGGGTAGTTATTCTGAAACGAGCATATGTCAGTCCGGGAGAAAAAGTATTCCCGCATATAAGTGAACTTAAATTCCAGTTTAGTATGGCAAAGTTGTTGCCAATTGATTTTACATTTGCATAGGTGTATTCCTTTGCTTCAAAAATACTGTCCTGATTTAAATCTATCCAGGCATGAATGGTGGCCAGCGAATCAGTGTTATTGTAAAAATTCACCGGCACATAAAAAATAGTATCAGCATTCGTCATGCTTAATGGAAGATAGATGGAGTCAATTCCGTCTTCGTCATCCGGAATGCCACCACCACCACATGGATTTGTCATAGCAAACAAATCATCTCCATCAGCCATGTAAGATGATAAGGGATTTCTGTCAGCTTCTACCAGATCACCAAACCTTAAATTTTGTATTACATGGTTTACAGCAGGATCTGTGGTTTCATATACATTTGGCACATCACCGAAATCTCCTGTGGTAGTTGGTTCCCATAACACAATAAAGTGTGCATCTCCTTCCTTACCTGTTGTTTTAAAAGGATCGAAGGTGCCGGGGTTATTGTTTAATGGTGCTGTTAATCCTGTTCCGCAATTTGAACCGAAAGTGGCCATGTCAGCACTGTGGATAGTGGTGGCAAGGCCTAATCTGCTTAAAGAATAATTGTACGATAAGTGATCAGCTGAATGTATAATGCCTGTTTCTCCCAGGTAATCATTATAACATCCTCCGATATAAATACCATATTTTTCCAGTTTTAAATCCGTTGTCAAAAAGGCGATGGATATATCATAACTTCCGGATGAACCAAGAGTGCTGTCATAATATACAGATGGTGGATTGCTGTTGGTGCAAGGAAAATCCGAAGAGAGTGTGGTGCCAAACAGATATAGCTCCCCTCTGTTTTTGTTAATGGCAATACAACCCGCATTGTCAATATCACTGCCACCAATGTAAGTTGATTTTGTGCCGATGATTCCGCCTGTAATGAGTGCTTTGGTGATGGCTCCATCTGAGTTTCCATCTAATGTGGTATCAAACGTGCCTGTTAGACCACCCGGTAATTTATTAGTTGCTGATTCTGAAGTGGTGGTGGTGTAATAGGTGTAAAAGAAAGTACTGTCTAAGGCTAGTGTCAGACCGCTCTCATCTCCGCTGCCACCAAGGTAGGAATACATTAAAAAGGAGGAGGGTGCAGCAGCAGCAGAAGGTAAAACACCAATTAACCCTTCCTGATTATTTCTGGTTGAGTCAATCGGATTTACCAAAGCAGGAGCACCTGAAGCTCTGGTAGTGGATGTACAGAAAACTATTTTAGATTTATCAGTAGTGATATCTATGTCGACAATATCTTCATTTCCGGATGAACCAAAAAATGTAGCCCAGTCTTTGTTGTTGTAATTTGCACCAGAAAATCGTGCGACATATGCTTCGTATCCGCTTCTTGTCGGATCAGGAACACCGAAAGATGGAACAAAATTAAGGCTGTCTGAGGTGCCGCCCACGGTTGAATTACTGTTGCAAACTCCTCCCACAAAATAATTCTCATCATCTAAAACGGATATGGATGTAATCCCGCCTTTACCCCATGCACGTGTTCCAAAATTGCCACTTAAGCCCGGTATTTTTGTAGAATATAAAAGTGAATTTAAGGTGCTGTTGAATACCGCAACCCAGCCTCTTCCTGAGTTACTATATGGGTTAAGAAGAGGAATTGAACCCAATATCGTTGCGCAGTTTTTACCATCATTGCATGTGCTGTCAATACTTCCGCCAATAATTACATTTCCATTGGGGAATAATTCAATGGATTTAATCGTAACATTATTTCCAAAATAGGTGAAATCAGTACAGGTTGTACCGGCTGCATCGATTTTATATATAATTCCTTTTCTTCCGTTTACGCCGGGACCAATATCGTCATATCCAACCGCACTGTCCCGATATGCGATAGGCACAGATATATTTGTGGTTCCAATAACGTAAGATTCTCCTGTACATGGAACAATTTCCAAACCGGAGCAGTATGCATCAAAAATAGGCGCAACGTCAACATCCGCATCAAAATAGGAAGACCATACTATGGCAGGGTCAATAATTAAAGGATAGTTATTATCGAATTCATTGTTACAGGCAAGTGCATCCAGATTGTATCCTATGGTTTTGCTGTCGACAAACGAAAAATCCATAAGTATCTTTTTCTTCTGTCCGCGGATTACCTGATAGCACTCTGGAATTTGCATTTCAAGATCATGGTGTCTTAATCCTATAATGAGATTGTTTTTGTCATTTTTGCTTAAATTATCATGTCCTTCAAAATGGATTTTTATTTTGGAAAAATCAGCACCGGGCGCCACTATCCAATCAAATTCTACAGTTTTATTTTCAGCGCTGTATAATCGAAGATCTATCCCGTCATAGACGTTTTTAATAGTTAGTTCTCCGTAAACCGGAATATCTGTTATAGCATGCAAAGGATTATTGTCTGTCCAGTAATTATACTTAGCAGACAGTTCATTCGACGGTTCAATATTAAAATCTGTACTACCTCCCGGAAAATTGATATCTACCGTGTGAGATGTAATATCACTCAAGGGATCGCACTGAAAAACATTGAGTTTTATCTTGTTGTTTTCAAGATACATTGAACCAAACGTCGTTATAAATCCATAAGATACTTTTGTTGACATTTGGCCCTTATTTCGCTCAAATTTTATAGTATTGAAGGAGGTTTTAATTGCCTCGGTTTGCTTTTCCTGTAAAGGAGAAGCATAAGAGATTTTAAGGCTGCTTACAGATAAGCAGATGAACAGACGCAATAATATAGCACCTGTTCTGGTGTAAATATTTTTCATATAAAGGGTTTTAATACGGCTGACTAAGGTTAATCAGAGTTATTGGAATTGTCAATGATAATGCTGTTATTTAACACCTGTAAATCATTGATTTTGACTAATATCAAGGTATTCACATTGAAATTGAAGTGTTTTGATTGTCGAAATAAGGCTAAATTCACTTCCAATGCATGCATTGGAAATAACAACCTTATATTAAACTTTAGGTAACACCTATAATTCTGCATTCTTTTTTACAATTCGTAAATTCGCTCAAACAATTTACTTTTTTAAGAATGTCAGCATATCAAACACCGGAAGGAATCGAAATTAAAGGCAAATTCACCCCTGAATATGCCGAAATCTTAACACCAGAAGCTCTGGCATTTTTTGCCAAATTGCAACGTAAACACAATGAACGCAGAAAAGAATTGCTCCAAAAACGCGTGGAAAGACAGGTTAGACTGGACGCAGGAGAATTACCGGACTTTTTACCGGAAACGAAATCCATCAGAGAATCTGACTGGATGGTGGCATCTTGCCCTGCAGATATTCAGGATAGAAGAGTGGAAATTACCGGACCGGTAGACCGAAAAATGATTATCAATGCGCTTAATTCAGGTGCAAAGGTGTTCATGGCGGATTTTGAAGATTCAAACGCACCAACCTGGGAAAATAATATTTCAGGACAAATCAATTTAAAAGATGCGAATAACAAAACGATTTCTTTGGAATCGAATGGCAAATCCTATAAACTAAATGATCAGATTGCCGCATTATTTGTGCGTCCGCGCGGCTGGCACTTATTAGAGAAACATGTATTGGTAGACGGCGAAGTAGCAAGCGGTTCAATCTGGGATTTTGCTTTGTATTTTTTTCATAATGCTAAACAAAGGGTAGCAAGCGGCAGCGGTGTTTACTTCTATTTACCAAAAATGGAATCACACTTAGAAGCGCGTTTGTGGAACGATATTTTTGTAGATGCACAAAATGAATTAGGGATACCGCAAGGTTCTATTAAAGCAACCGTTTTAATAGAAACCATTGTGGCTACTTTTGAATTACACGAAATTTTGTTCGAACTGAAAGAACATTCAGCAGGTCTCAATTGCGGTCGCTGGGATTATATTTTCTCGTTTATCAAGAGAACAGTAAAAAATAAACAGTTTTTAGTGCCTGACAGAATGCAGGTTACTATGACGACGCATTTCTTAAAATCATATTCAGAATTGGTAATTCAAACTTGCCACAAACGTGGTGCGTTTGCAATGGGTGGAATGGCTGCACAAATTCCGATTAAAGACAATCCCGAAGCAAATGAAATTGCTTTAAATAAAGTGCGTGCCGATAAAGAACGCGAAGCAAAAGCGGGACATGACGGAACTTGGGTAGCACATCCAGGTCTGGTGCAAATTGCGATGGATGAATTTAATAAATACATGCCAACACCGAACCAAATTCATGTGAAACGTGAAGATGTGAGCGTAACGGCTGCTGATTTATTAGCAGTTCCAGCCGGAACGATTACCTTATCAGGTTTAAAAAATAATATCGATGTTGGAATCCAATATTTAGAAGCCTGGTTGCGTGGTAACGGTTGCGTGCCGATTCATAATCTGATGGAAGATGCAGCAACAGCTGAAATTTCCCGTACACAGGTTTGGCAATGGGTTCACCATGAAGATGCAAAATTAGATGACGGCACAAAAGTAACAGCAGAATTGGTACAACAACTAATAGATGAACAAAAAGCGGCTTACAAAGCAACGTTAGGAGATAAGTATGCTACTTCAAAATTTGATTTGGCTACAGAATTATTTACCAAAATGAGCTTGCAGGATACGTTGGAAGAATTTTTAACCTTAGAAGCGTATAATTATATAGACTAGAAATTAGTCAATAGTCATTGGTCAATAGTTAATTAGTATTAGAATAGAAATGCAAAAAATAGTAACCATAGCAACTGTCGTTTTTTTGTTAACAGCCTGTAAACAAAAAGCAAATAACGTTGCTGATGTTAACGATGCTAATACTTATGTTGTAGATACAATGTATCCGGTTCCTAATACACCAGATACTTCTGTTAATGTTCCACCACCACCATATCCTGCAGGCAAACTAGCGGCAACGGCAACGGATGAAGTAGAAGGAAAAGATGGTAAAATAGTTTCTTTTACGTACGATAACAATGTATCCACTGTTTCTTTTGAATTAAACGGGAAGCAAGTGGTGTTAGCATCAAAAGAAAAAATTTCGGATATGCCAACTCCAAATGGCAGAACATACAGCAATGATGAGCTGACATACAACAACAAAAACGGAATTAAAATATCAGATAAAAAAGGGAAATTAATTTTTGAAGAAAAACAATAAATACAATTATTCACAAAACTTTTTATTTATAAATTCAATAACTTAATAAAAATGGCAACAAAACAAGAAAGAGCGGAAGCTCTAAAAAAAGATTGGGCAACTAATCCACGTTGGAAAGACGTTAAAAGAGATTACACAGCTGAAGAAGTAATTAACATCAGCGGTTCTGTTCAAATTGAATACACTTTGGCAAAAAATGGTGCTGAAAAATTATGGAAAAAATTACACACGGATGACTGGGTGGCTGGTTTAGGTGCTTTTAATGGTAACCAGGCGATTCAGGAAGTTACGGCTGGTATGAAAGCTATTTATCTTTCAGGGTGGCAAGTGGCTGCTGATGCAAACTTATCAGCAGAAATGTATCCGGATCAATCTTTATATCCTGCGAACTCTGTTCCAATGGTGGTGAAACGTATCAACAACTCTTTGATGCGTCGTGACCAAATCGAATATATGGAAGGCGAGCCTACACGCGACTGGATGGTTCCAATCGTTGCTGATGCTGAAGCTGGTTTTGGTGGTAACCTGAACGCTTATGAATTGATGAAACAAATGATTGAAGCAGGTGCTGCAGGTGTACACTGGGAAGATCAGTTAGCTTCTGCTAAAAAATGCGGTCACTTAGGTGGTAAAGTATTAGTACCAACGCAGGAAGCCATCAATAAATTATCTGCGGCTCGTTTGGCAGCAGACGTTTGCGGAACTTCAACATTGGTAATTGCTCGTACAGATGCTGAAGCTGCGAACTTAATTACATCTGATATCGATCAACGTGATTCTAAATTCATCATCGAAGGTAAACGTGCACCGGAAGGTTTTTACTATGTGAAAAATGGTTTAGAGCAAGGTATCGACAGAGGTTTATCGTATGCACCATATGCTGACTTAATCTGGATGGAAACAGGAAATCCGGACTTAGGAATGGCAAGAGAATTTGCACAGGGCATTCACGCAAAATATCCGGGAAAAATGCTGGCGTACAATTGTTCACCATCATTCAACTGGGCAAAATACATGGATGTTAAAGCAATGACTACTTTCCGTGAAGATTTAGCGGCAATGGGTTACAAATTCCAGTTCATCACATTAGCTGGTTTCCACGCAAATAATACAGTAATGTTCGAATTGAGCAAAGCTTACATGGAAAGAGGAATGGCTGGTTACTCTGAGTTACAACAAAGAGAATTTGCTTTAGAATCTCAAGGATTCCAGGCTATCAAACACCAATCATTTGTTGGTACTGGTTACTTTGATGCAATCCAACAAGTTTGTCAGCAAGGTTTATCTTCTACAACTGCATTGGCAGGTTCTACAGAAGCAGAACAATTTCATTGATAAACTCATGCCACGATTATCGTGGCACGATATTATAAAAAAACGCTCAAAATTAGTTGAGCGTTTTTTTATTTATAAAGCATAGAGATACTTGATTTTTTTCCGAGTTTGCTGTTTATCCAGTCTATCCAGTCGAAATAGTTAAAGGCGTATTTTTCCAGCGAATGGCTTTTGGTGTTTTCTAACGCAGATTTTAGATTTCGCAACGATTTTTCCAAATCAAGCGTATAATTTTTTTCTTTTGAAAAGAATTTAAGAATAAGGTTTTCCGTTTCATAGGAAGATGACTGTTTTTTAAAATAATACTGAACACTGGCTCTTTTATAATGGATGTAAGGGTAGTTTTTTAATTC
>JBIKPT010000080.1:0-11996 GCA_044357355.1 Chitinophagales bacterium | reverse complement strand
GAATCTGGCAGTAGAAAAGTTAAATGTTCACATTAATTTTTTGGAATTTGTATGTGTTTGGAAAACAGAGAATTGCATAAATGTCGAATGGTGGCCTGGAGAATAAGATAAAATTTGGTGCATTAAAAAAAGCCACGCTTTCGCGTGGCTTCGTATTGTACTATTTGCTAAATTATCTTAATCCCATTTTTCTATTTCATCATCCTGCGTAGGGTTGATGATAGTGGACGTTGCCGGTGGTGTTTCTACCGAAGTTTTTTCCACGCTGTCGTCTTCTGTCACTTTCTCTTGTGTGTCGGATGAAAGTTCTTCGGATACAGATCCTTGTGAGTAATGCTCATTTCTTGTGTACTGGCCTTCTTCGTAATCGTCGTGGTTGTGCGCATCGAAATCATAATCCGGTAGCAATTCCGTTTTAATGTAATCTACGGTTTCCTGCATTGCATTCACAAACTTCATAAAATCTTCTTTATAGATAAAGATTTTGTGTCGCTCATACGTATCATCGTCCGCGCGCTTCTTACTTTCAGTAATCGTTAAGTAGTAATCGTTTGCTCTGGTGGTACGTACATCAAAAAAATAGGTTCTTCTTTTTCCTGCTCTAACTCGTTTAGAGTACACACCGTTTTTGTCAAAATTTTTTTCGTTCTCCACTTTCTTGCAATTTTATTGTTCACAATGATATTCCAAAAAATACATCTATAAAAATTAAGTAGTCAACACCAAAAAACCAATGTTAATAACCAATTTAAACATCAACTTTCTGCAGGCTCTGTTGCCTGCTGCAATTGATATATATCATGATAAAGACCTCGCATTTCCATTAATTCCGCATGGGTTCCCTGTTCGGCAATTTTACCATCTTCTAACAAAAAAATCTTATCAAAGTTCATGATGGCAAAAATCCGGTGTGTAATAAAAACGACGGTTTTATCATGCAGGGTGGCATACAAATTATCGAGTATGGTTTTTTCCGTTTTAGCATCTACCGCAGACAGGCAATCATCCAGCAATACCAGTTCCGGTTCTTTAATCAAAGAGCGCGCAATGGAGATACGCTGTTTTTGTCCGCCGGATAACATGACGCCGCGTTCGCCTACAACGGTTTCGTATTTTTTGGGTAACTGCATAATGTCATTGTGCACATGCGCAATGGCAGCATATTTCTTTACTCTTTCATTATCACTTTCACTTTCATTTTTACGTTCACTTCCAAACAGGATATTGTTTTTCACGGTATCCGAAAACAGAAAGACATCCTGCGGTGTATATCCGATACAATTGCGGTATTTTGCCAAATCGATTTGCCGGATATTGCTGCCGTTGATGGTGAGCGAGCCGTTTTCTACATCGTAGGTGCGCAATAATAATTCTGCTAGGGTGGATTTTCCGCTGCCGGTTTTGCCAACGATGGCAATTTTTTCACCTTTCTTTATGTCGAAGCTGATATCGGTAAGTGCCTGTATGCCGGTGTCCGGATAGACAAAGGTAACATGGTTGAAGCTGATGTGTTCGATGGTTTCTAAAGTGTTGGTAGGCTGATTGATAATTTCATTGTTGTCTTGCAGGAAATTATTGATACGTTTTTGAGAAGCCTCAGCGCGTTGTATCAACGACACGCACCAGCCTAAAGAAGCCACCGGCCAGGTGAGCATGTTAATATAGAATACAAACTCGGCAATATTTCCGGCAGTGAAACTGCCTTTGCTGACTTCAATGCCGCCAATGTAGACCACCAGCAATGTGCTTAAGCCGATGAGCAATAACATGAGCGGCGCAAAAAAGGAGTCTACTCTTGCCAGTGAAATATTCTGGTTTTTATAATCTTCGCTCGCCTGATAGAATTCTTTCTGAATTTGTTTGTCGATGGCAAACGACTGAATGACGCGGACACCGGAAAAAACTTCCTGCGCGCGAGAAGTCAGTCCGGACAGCGCAATAGAAATCGATTCACTTTTTTTATTGATCACATCACTTACTTTATAAATTGAATACACCAGCACCGGCAATGGTAACAACACCAGAAAGCTGAGGTAGGCATTGATGTCAAACATCACATAAATGACCATGGTGAAAAGTGCCGTGGTGTTGATGAGGTACATCACGGCAGGTCCGATATACATTCTGACACGCGACACATCTTCACTGATGCGGCTCATCAAATCGCCGGTATTATTGCGTTTGTAAAAGGAAGTATTGAGGCGTTGGTATTGCTGGTAAAGTTCGTTTTTCTGGTCGTATTCTACCTTGCGCGACATCACAATAAGCGTTTGTCGCATGAAAAACATCAGCAAGCCTTTCATAAGTGACGTAATGAGAATGACCAGCGAAAAGAAAATGACATAGTAAACAAAATGTTTTTTATAGGCGGCTTGTGCTTCAAAGCCGCTGACGAGCTGATAGGTGTTGAGGTTTTCTTTTACAATATCAACGGTGTAGCGAATATATTCCGGTGTATATAAACCAAAAATATTGGAGCTGATGACAAAAATGATTCCTAAAATCAATAACCATTTATACTTTACAAAATATTTATTGACTGCGCGTAATTCTTTCATTGGTCGTAAAATTAAACACAAAAATCATAAAAAGGTTGGCTAATTATTTTATGAGCGAATTAATACATTAATACATTGTTACATTGTTACATTATCTCCTTAACTCATTACCTCCTAATCTAATTATACTCTATCTTTGCACCCAAAGTTCATTATCTCTTATGATTACCAGAAGAAGCGTTCGAATAAAAGCCATGCAGTACATTTATGCATACGAGACTACCGCTTCTGCGCCTGCCTCTCAGTTTCAGAATTTCTTAGAAAAAAGTATCTTATCGGTCAAAGATCAGTATCTGTATTTGTTGCTGTGTATCCGTGAAATTGCCAACTTTGTGGAGACAGATGCGAAAATAAAAGCAGGAAAGCATTTAAAAAATGATAAGGATAAGAATTTCAGTACCAAATTACTGAGTAATGTGTTGGTGCAATACCTGAATAATGATAAAGAGTTTAACATCGAACTTAAAAATGCGAGTATTGCTTCTTTGCTGGATGATGACAATATCAGACAGTTATATAAAAAGCTGACTGAATCGGAAGCTTATGTAGAATACCTGACAAATGGAACGGAGTTTAACGTAGAAGCAGATAAATCCATTATTACATTTTTGTTGAATAACCTGATTCTGGAAGATGAAAACTTTACAACAAATATGGAAGAGTTGTTCACCAACTGGATGGATGATGCAGAATTTGTGGTGGAAGCGGTACACGAAGTAATACAGAAAAGCAAGAACGAACTCAAACTGCATTTGGAAAAAGGCAATTTGAAAGATAAGTTTAAAGAATTGACGCAATTTGGCATTGATTTGTTTAACGAAACCATCAACAACAAGAAAGCGCATTACAAATTAATAGAGCCGAAACTGAAAAACTGGGAAACCGACCGATTGGCTATCATTGATGTGATTTTAATCAGAATGGCAGTTTCTGAGTTTCTGTATTTTCCGAGTATTCCGGTGAAAGTGACCATCAACGAATACCTGGATATTGCTAAAGAATACAGCACACCTAAAAGCAAAGATTTTATCAATGGCGTGCTGGACTCTCTGATGCGAGATATGAAAACGAAAGACCAACTGAACAAAACCGGTCGAGGTTTACTTTAAATACCATTTATTGGGTATGTGCTATGGTAATTATGGTACGTACTTTGCATACAAGCTGCAAGAGAACAGATAACCTTCTCCTGGAAAATTAAATAGTACTAAAATGAAAAAATAGTTTCTTTATTTTTTGCAATTGCATTTCTGTTTTCCTTATCGAACGTACATGCTGATGAACAGGCGTTTTTGTCTACTAATAAAAAGAAAAAAGGTGTTGTGACTACAGCTTCCGGTTTGCAACACGAAATTATAAAAAAAGGAAACGGACAAAAACCAACTACCGCAAATCAGGTCAGGGTTCACTACATTGGTACGTTAACTGACGGAACAGAGTTTGATAATTCTTACAAAAGAGGAGCAGCACCTGCCGTATTTCCATTAAATGCCGTGATTAAAGGCTGGCAGGAAGGATTGCAACTGATGAATGTGGGCAGTACTTATAAATTATATATTCCATCTGTTTTAGCCTATGGGAAAACCGGAACGGGAAAACTGATTAAGCCGAATGAAACATTGATTTTTACAGTAGATTTAATTGGAATATTAGGAGTAGATGATCCGCAAGCACCACAAAACAAAGTGAGTACTGCGATAGTTGAAAAGCCTGTGCAACCTGACACCAGAAAACAGGATGCCATTCAACGGCAAACAACTTTCACCACCAAGCCGGCAGTTTCATCTACTACTGCTGTATCTGCTAATAGTGCACCTTTCACAAAAGCGTTTGACGCAAATATATTTGAAGCAGATATCATTTCCATACTGGCAGATCCGAATAATAATTTCAGTAATATTATTGGTGCAGAAAATACATCTCATGAGAAAAATTATTATTCCGTTCATTACAAAACAACTACAAATATTTCAGGTGTTGGTGAAGGTGAAAAAATAGTAAAATATCCATCAGAGAAAAAATGGGTGTATTATGCAACATCCGATGGAATGAGCAAACAAGTGGCAAGTGAGTTAATAGATAAAATTTTAAAAGAAATGAAAAAGCTAAAATTGCCATATAGCTATACAGAAACGGTACAATACAATCTCCCTACACGCAGATTAATTACGCTTAATTTTCTGAATGAATACAAACAACCGGTTGGTATGGAAATGGATATCGATGGCCTGGCAGGAAGCGATACAGAAGGAGCCGGCTGGCAAATGACCATCAGGGTATCTAAGCAAATTACTTCAAGGTAAAGCAACTTTCAAATTTGTAACCCATATCTTTTAGTAAACACTTCATTATGCTGTATAAAATTTCGACTTTACTTTTTATTTTATTTGCCGGTGTATTGTTTTACTTCTATAATGAGTATGAAAACAGTTATACCATCAAATTAATTGCAGCAGAAAGAATTAGTTACATTCAGCAGGCAGCCGATAATTTCAGTAACTGCGGAATATTTTTTTGTTTAATAAGCTGGATACTCACTAATTTTATAATTCTTCAATCATCAGACAAACGCTGGCTATTGCTGCCTGTCTTGCTGGTTTGTATTGTATCCATTCTGGTAAGCAGTCATGCCGAAGAAATATTTATTTTCAAAAAACAGGAAGGTTTGTGGGACGGAAGTTTTTCGCTGAGCTTTTTAATTGCAGTTTTTTCAATTATTGGTTCCTTCGTGTTAGCTGGATTTAACTTTATTGTCCTTACTTATTTTCTGAATAAAAAGCCAAAAATTTAACATAATACCACAATTTAGGTATCATTATTATTGAATTAGTACGTAAATTGCATTGAAAACTTGAACTAATACATTTATAAAACTCTTATTGTTTATCCTATGAAAAAACTCTTTTCGTTCCTGTTGTTAAGCACTATTTTAACAATAACTTCTTTTGCTGCAGATAATATTGCAAAAGGTGCAACCGTTAAAATTCTGGAAATCGCAAAATCGGATTCTTATTATGAAGAACGTGCAGACTTGCTTGGCAAAGAAGCCACCGTACTAAGTGAGTTGGTAAAAGATTCCGATGGTTTTTATTCAGGAACACTGGAAGCTGCAGGTGGCAGAACCATTTTCTTTACAAGTGTCAAAGTTTCATCAAAGAGCAGTACGGCCGGTACAAAAACAAGCGGTACAACAAGCACCACTTCAAAAGTAAAAGCTCCTTTATTTACCGGTTCTGCGATACCCAAGGGTACAAGGTTTGTGATAGTAGAAGTTCCTTCAGATGATGCCTACTATTCTGACAGAGCAGATATTGAAGGTCAAACTGGTACAACTAAATCAGAACTGACATTAGAAGATGACGGATATACCAGTGGCAGTATAGAAATTGATAATGGTAAAAGTTTTTATTTCTACAAAGTAAAGTTAGGAAAGTCAACCAGTACTGCTCCTGCAAAATCTACCGGCACAGCTACAACTAAAACTACAACAACTGCCAAAACACCCAAATTTATAACAGGCACTATAAAAAAAGGTACAACTGTATATTTGGCAGCAATTAGCGAAGATGATTCCTATTACAGCGATCGTTTTGAAATAGTAGGCTCAAAAGGAAAAATTGGTAAAAATGATTTAGAGATGAAAGTAGGTGAATGGTATTCCGGCGATTTTATCTATGATGACGGTTCAACAGCCTATTTCTACAAAGCAAAGTTTTCCAAAGAACCGGTAGATAAATTAGTAAAAATTGCTGACGCATGGGACGAAGCTTCAAATGACGACAATATAAAAGAAGGTGACAATATAAAAATAATTGCAGTAAGCCCTGAAGATAGCTACTACGATGATAGAGATGAATATGAAGGGAAACTAGGTGTTGCAGGTGATGATTTAGAGTATGACAGTGAAAGCGGTGGTTACGGCGGATCTGTAAAATTAGATAATGGTGAATCTCCGTATTTCTATTTAGTAAAACTGAAAAAAATTAGCACCATAACAAAAGGCACCCGCGTACTGGTTACAGATTTGTCATCAGAAGATAGTTTCTATTCTGAAAAAAGCAAATACATCCGCAAAAAAGGAAAAGTGGCGGAAGGATTGAATGAACAATCTAAAGGTTATTATTCCGGAAAAATATTATTTGACGACGGAACAGATGCTTACTTCTATAAAGTAAAAGTGACAGTGTTGGATTAACAGGATTCAAATTATAATTCAAAGCCGGTCTCTGATAAAGTACCGGCTTTTTTTATTTAAGAGTCAATCATCTTATGTATTCTACATTTAATTTATACTTAATATCCATTCAGCTATAATCTGCTACATAAGATTCTATTTTTATTCTATGGCATTTGAATCAGATATTGACAGCATTCGCAAAAAGATAGAAGGCTACAAAAAAGAAGGTAAAATCATGTTTGCCGGTTCTTCTTTCCAAACGCATTCTATTCCTATGCTGCATATTTTGTCGCAGATAGACAATAGTATTCCTGTTTATTTTTTGAATACAGGTTATCTGTTCCCGCAAACGATAGAGTACAAGGATGAAATAGCCCGTTTATTCAACATCAAAGTTGTCGACCAAAAATCCTCCACACCACGCAATATGCAAAAAGACAGTAACGGCAGGTTATTGTTTACCTCAGATCCTGATTTCTGCTGTCACCTGAATAAAGTGGCACCCATGGAGCCGATTTTGCAATCTTTTGATATTTGGATTAATGGTGTGCGTGCAGATCAAAATGCCAATCGCGCCAAGATGAAAGAAGAACAACAAACGCCGCAGCGTGCAATGCGTTATCATCCTATGCTGGGCTGGACCAAACAGATGATATGGAATTACATCAAAGAATACAAGATTCCGCACCATCCGCTGGATGCACTCGGCTATACCAGTATTGGTTGTGAGCCCTGTACACGAAAGATAGATCCGTCTCAAATGGGCGATGAGCGGATGGCACGTTGGTTCGGATTAAATAAAACAGAATGCGGTTTGCATACAGAATTAATTAAGTAATGAAATAATAAAGCAATTAAATAAATAATGTATGTTTGTTTTGTGACGATATACATCATACATCTTAAATCTTAAATATACATGAAGGTTTTAATAACAGGTGGAGCAGGATATTTGGGAACGGAACTGGTAAAAAAGCTGGTTAAAATCCCTAAGATTAAAGAAATTATCGTATACGATAATTTAAGTAAAGGCGGCTACAATTTCTTTTTATGTACCTGTATCGGCGGTGATAACATCCGTTTTGTGCAAGGCGATATATTGGATACCCGAAAGCTGAAGAAAGAATTGCAAGGTGTGGATGTGGTGTTTAACCTGGCGGCAAAAATTGCATCGCCGTATGCGGATGCCGACCCGCATTTGTATGAACAAATTAACCACTGGGGCACGGCTGAGCTGACCTATGCCATAGAAGAGAGCAATGTGAAGAAGTTTATTCATATAAGCAGTTTATCGGTATACGGTGCATCTGCAAAAGGTAAACTGATTACGGAAAGTACCAAACTGAATCCGCGAACCAATTACGGTATTTCTAAAATGCGTGGTGAAGCGTTTGTGGAACGTTTAATGAGAAACGATCAACTGGATACGTATATCATTCGTTTGGGAAATGTCTATGGTTTCAACCAAACCATGCGCTTTGATGCGGTGATTAATCATTTTGCATTTGAGGCCAATTTCCTGAAGAAAATTTCCATTCATGGCGACGGACAACAGATTCGTTCGTTTATAGATGTAGATAAATCAGCACAGTATATTACGCAGCTTCCGTTTTTAAATGTGCCATCCGGAATTTACAATATGGTCGATTTTAACAAGTCGATTATGGACATTGCACTTGCTTTTAAAGATTTGATACCAGACTTAGAAATGCAATTTATAAATCAGCACCTGCAACTGAGAAATATCGCAGTGGATGAAGATTGTAAGATTTTTAAATATATACCCAAATTGAACACTAATTTTAAGGATGATTTATTCACGATGATGAATCAATTTGCCTTTCATTAAATTTATCTTTAATATGTTTCTCGTTTTTAATTAAAATCAACCATTATTATAGTAGTTGGTTAATTTTCAATTATTTATTTATTAAGTTGAAAGTTTTCAGGCAATTTTCATTTCAAAAAAGGTACTTTATCCACATTGGTTAAGTAAATAATATGTTATGTCTAAAAAAAAGTTGGCAAAATATTTGGAGAATAAAATTTGGTTGCTAAATTTGTCGTAGGGTTTTTATGTTTCTAGACTTTAGGGTCTGACGGGTGAGTGCAAAGCTTGCCCGTTTCTTTTTAACCTATCTGAGCGTACTTATTAATCGGTAATCATTTTTCCTTAATACTTCTTGCAACATTTCCCAGATTACATCATAAAATATAATTTCACTTTCATTCATCATTTGTTTATTGTAATTTTCTTTTAGTGTGAAATACTCTTTCAGCAATTTCAGTTCCTTGTAATTAAAACTTTTCTTTTCCATAGTGGAAAGTAGTTTTATAAAAAGATTGCTTCTGGTATTATTTTCGTCTTTCAAATGTCTCGACTGGTATACTTTCAAGGCGTCTATATGTTGCATCGCATTGTCTAAGTCATTTCGTCCAATGTAAAACAAAATGGATAAAATGCGGGCCGCCAAATTGAAACCGGATTTGTCTTGTGTGGAAATTGGAATGTCATTGGTGAATTTCGCCAGACTGAATTTATAGTTGCCATCCTTCAGGTAGTTTTCCAGGAATTCCATATATCCATTATAAATAAACCAGCGTTCCTTTAATGCCGGATTGGCGCTTTTATAATTACTGTTTGTCAGTATCTGTTGAATCAGTTCTTTCGCCTTGTCGGTTTGCTTGTTGTTCAGCAAAATCTTCATTTCAAATTCTCGCACCGCCAGATAGCTGGCACCTTTAGATTCCGGTAGTATACTTTCAATGAGCGCAAGTGCTTCCGTATCCAATCTTAAATCAAATAAGGATTTTAGTTTGTAGATGTAAATTGTATTCAGGTAGTTTTGAGATAAAATAGAGGTGTAGTACTTACTATATTTCTGCAGATAAGTATCACAGGTTTCATTAATCTTGGTATTGTCACCGGAAATTTCATAATAAAAGAGATAAATCCGGATATAAATGAAATACACCACCAGTGATTTTGCCTGACTTACAATTTTTTCGATGTCTTCTACGCATTGTTTCACCTCAGCATCCTTTTGTTCCTGATTTTTCTTGGTGAAATGCACCGTCATCATCACTCTGGTATAAATGAGTTGCGCTTTTTGTTCCAACTCATACTCATTACTGTAGTGCAAATAGGCTACATATTCTTCCTTGTATTTCTTTTCATCGCCGCTCATGCCATAATGCACCAGCAGTTTGTAAGAGTATTCTTTCAGGATGTCGAAAAAGTTGTTTTTACGAGCCACCGAATAACTATCCATAATAAGCTGTATAGAGGCATTTCTGCTCTCTGCATACCTTAGGAGTATATTACTTAGGTATAAGCGGTTCATGCAGTCAAAATAGGCCTTTCTGCTGCTGTCCATTTCTGCTGCATGGTTTATATCAATAAAATAGAGTGTATTTAATAAACGTTCTTTAAAACGAGATTTTAACTTACGATAGTTAGTCGCATCTTTCGCAGATCCGTAAATAAATAAAACCGCTTCTTCATCTGTCTTTATTAATCCGTCGGCAAGTCCGTTATAGAACTTGGAAAATAAGGTGTCCTTTCTGCTAATTAACGACTTATCAAACACTTCTATCTGACTCAACTTGCGTTTATTGATAATATTTACCAGCTCTATAAGGTTTTGCATTGGCGACTAAATTTGATATTTAATATAAAATTACTATAAAAAGCACACAGAATCAACGTTATCTTTCAACAATTGTGAAAATAAGAATGTCACATTATTTTTAAAATTGCCTTTTAACTTCATCATTACTGCATGTAACTTTACGTTAGAAATTAAAACAATACGTACTAAAACATTCAACAAATAAATAACCCCAAAAAGACACAACATGAGCAAATTACAAAAAATCATCAAAGACATTGTGAAGCAACAATTAGAGTTTGCAGAGCAAAAAAGTAAAAGCAATGATAAAGAGTTTATACGGCAACTGACTTATAAACAGCTAATTATAACTGAAGACGGAGTTGGAAGAAGATAAACCCTGAAGCATCCTGAAAACCCAACCTAAAGAATTGAACAATAAACCCAACCTAAAGAAACATAGAAACAAAACCTTAAAATCTAGAAACATAAAAAACCAAAAAAAAGGGTAATGCGTTCATAAAATGGTAATTTATTACAACGTAAAAAGCCCGAAAGAAACTGAATTTAAGAACATAGAAACCCACTTAACGTTCTTAGAACCAGAAAACCCTACAGAAGCTGTCTAAGAGCATAAAAACCCTACCCATGACTTAGAATTTAACAACTCTGTCGACTTAATTGCTGACCATCCGGTCGGCAATTTTTTATTATGCTTGTACCAGTTGGAATACGCTTATTTCCGGAGAGATGCCTAAACGACCCGGATAGCCTAAAAATCCTGCTCCTCGGTTTACATATAAATGTTGTGATTTTGGCGATGTATATAATCCAGCCCAATGCGGATAGACATATTGAGACGGACTCCATTTGATGCCTGGAATTTCGATGCCAAACTGAAAACCATGCGTGTGACCGGCGAAGGTGGCATGGATTCCGGAAAATTCGCCTTTTTGCGATACTTCATGGTCCCAGTGCGACGGATCGTGTGATAAAAGTAATTGAATATCTGCCGTTTCTACACCTTTATAGGCTTTTTGTAAGTTGCCGTATTTCCCAAATCGTAACGAATGACCAATGTACTGAACACCAATAATTGCCAGTTTCTTACCGTCGCGTTCCAAAATGCGGTGTTCATCCATCAGCAAATCCCAGCCAAGTTCATTTCGCTGAATATCCAGTAGATGCTGAAAATTATCCTGCATTTCCTTTTCAGAACCCCATTTCATGTATCCACCATAGTCGTGATTTCCCAAAATAGAATACACTTTAGTTTTTGTTTGAATAGTTTTCAGGATATCAATATAAGGCAATAACTCTTTTGCCGCATTGTTGACGATATCACCGGTGAAGAATACAATATCTGCATCTTGTTTATTAATGAGGTCTACAATTTTGCGGACAGGTGTGGTGTCTGTAAAACTGCCAACATGCAAATCCGAAATCTGTACTATTTTTATATTTTTCCAGGCATCCGGTAAATTTTTAACCGGCAATTTGATTTTTAAAACCTGATAATTGTAGGCGCCTCTCAATATTCCATAAATAAATGCACCAAATGTAAGGGAGCCGACTGCCAGTCCAACTCTGCTCAGAAATTGAAGTCTTGAAATTCCCTGTGGCTGTATATCTACAGACGCAGCACCAAAA
>JBIKPT010000079.1:0-12043 GCA_044357355.1 Chitinophagales bacterium | reverse complement strand
AAAGTGTATGCGCCTTGCGATACTCCGTTTATTAACCATATATAATCATCACTACAGCCAAAACCGCCTGTTCCTGCCGTGGTAGATGCAAAGCTGACATCCGTGCCGGCGCAGATATTGGTAAGATTGGGTGTTTTAGTACCACCACTTGGTCCAACTGGCTGTGCTACTACATTCCAAGTATATGTTGTTGCTGCAGATGCACCACAACCACTTGCGCAACCACCTGCAACACGAACGGCAATGGTGTTTGTTCCTAAAGTTGAAGTAAAAGTTGATGTAGCTCCATAAGCTCCACCATTTATACTATATTGAAATCCAGAACATGCCTGTCCTGGCAGAGATCCTTTTACAGGACTTGTTAATGCGATTGTTGTACCGACACAGACACTTGTCAGATCTGGACTTTTAGTTGCAGAAGGTTCATTGGGATCAGGCACCACATTTACGGTGACAACATTACTTACGTAGTCAGTAGTTCCACCACTACCATTTGTACAATACCTGACAACCCTTCTATATTGATAAGTAGTATTTGCGCCATCTACGATTGGCAAATTACCTGTGGTGAAAGTATGATTTGTTATTGCAGTATTTGTAGTAGTATTTGTAGTACCTGTTGAGACAACTGTATAAGCCGCTCCATTAATACTTTGCTGAATAAGTTGAGTACCTCTTGGATATAATGTTCCATTAGTTGTATTGCCAATCGTGACTACGCCACCATCACAAATATCTGTTACATTAGCGTTTATAACTCCTGCAGTAGTAGAAGCTGTTATGCTTGAAGCATCCCACCACCAACGATAATTCCATCTCGCACGATAATCGTTTGTAGAACCATCAGATGCACAATTTTCCCGATTTGAGCTGTATTGACCATTATTAGTGCCACAAGAAGGTTGTTGAATAATAAGTAAATTGTTTGTACCAGAAGATGGTCCTCCCAAACCGCAATTGCCATCATCGCTAGCACAAACAACACCATCAGACTCTTTACCTTGAATTTCAAGTTGAATTGTAGTACCAGACCAAGCGATTCCACTTGCTGAATAACCGCCAACACCGCCATAGCTATTACAACCAACATCAACTCTGTCAGATTGACCAACAGCACCCCAAGTAGCTGTACCACTGTGTTTAAAACGAACACCGACGTATGGGTCTGGTGAACTAATACAGTCTCCACAATCGGAGCCAGAACCTGAGTACAAACCGACATCTACAGAGTTGATGTCTATTGCTATTGTCTGAGCATACACATTATTATGCGATAAAAAAGCAATCAGAAACAAGATCGGGAAGAGTTGTAAATGTTTTCTCATAAACGAATATTTAAAATTTATTAAAATAAAGTTACTAAATAATAATTTAAAATTAATGAAAAAAGTTTACATTTTGGTAATTTTCTATGAAAATTTCAACATTTGGATAATTTTGGGCCTTAATTTTGATATTTATCAAGAAATCCTGGTCATAAATGTTATTACCAGCATTTATGTACTTTAAATAATTCAATGAAAATAATTTTTCAGGAAACGATTTTAATTGATTTGAAAAGACGCCTATCCATTCTAACTTTTTAAGTTTTGAAATACTATCTGAAATACTTGTAATTTTATTTTGCCATAAAGACAGATAAGACAAATTTTGTAAATCATACACCTCTTCCGGTATAGTTGCTATATTATTTTTTGCAAAGCACATAACTTCCAGGTTTTGAAGTTTATTGATTTGATGAGGAATTGAATCTAACTTATTATTTCGAAACCTTACAGATTTTAAATTTGATAAGGTAAAAAATCCATTTTCAATTACACTAATTTTATTTCCACTAACATCTAATTTTGAAAGATTATACAAACGGCCAATTGAATTTGGAATCACTGTAAGTTGATTATCTCTTAATTCTACTGTTCTTAATCCTTCGAAATAAGTGATAATTTCCGGAAATTCCGTAAAACAGTTTTTGTTCAGTCTAATTTCCTGTAATTTTTCAAAACTTAATATCCATTGAGGTAGTGCAGCAATCAGATTACTATCTAAAGAAAGGTATTTCAGATTAAAAAAATTCTGAATTTCGACAGGTACAGTTTCCAGGTTTTTACCTTCTAAAGACAATCCAACAACTTTAGAAGGTTTTTGAAGCGCTTCATTTAAATTATTAAAATATCCATCACTATTCTCTTGTGAAAATAAAGTTAAAGGCAACCAACACAATAAAAGAAAATGTATTACTTTGCGATTTAATTGAAGGAAATTTAGCATATTTACACTTAACGTTTGATTCTCAAATTTAGTATAATTTAAGAAATTAAAAAGAGTTAACAAGTAAAATCATTTAATTTACATGAAAACAACAATTTCCAATCGTTTAGTCTTTTTAGTCATTATTGTTATTGGAATCTTATATTACGGAAATACTATTCAGTATGGTTTCTCTTTAGATGATAATTACATCTTTCAGCAAATCCCTAAAGAAGGAAGTGACTTTTTAAGCTGCTTTAATGTATTTAAACAATCTTTTGACAAAGTTGATTATCGACCGATAGCAATGTTTACATTTGCCGTTGAGCAGTGGTTATTTGGAAGTTTGCGACCAGATATTGCTCATGGCTTCAATCTTTTTTATTACATTATTTTATGTATTAGCATTTTTTTAGTTGTAAGAAAATTTCCGTACAAACATGCTCATTATCTAGGTTTATTTACAGCAATTATTTTTCTGATACATCCTGTTCATTCCAATGTAGTAAGCAATATTAAAAGTAGAGATACGATACTGAGTTTATTAGCCAGTATTTGGTCGATTTATTTTTTTATTGCACCAGTTAAAAAAAAGTATCTATCGTATATTATTGGTTTATGTTTATTTGCTCTTTCATCAATTATAAAACTAGATAGTGTTGGTCTTATATTTATTTTACCGCTGAGTCTATTTTTCTTTACAGAAATAAAAATTAAAAAAGTATTGACTTGGGTGGTCTTTATTTTAATTTTTTCTATGATGTTTAGAATTATTTTTGTTAGTAAGGTGGTCGATTTTGATACTAGCAGCAATGCAGGAACCTTATTTATGGAAAATCCAATTGTTTCAGATTGGACAATTAATAATCGATTAGGACAAAGTGTACTTACATTATTGTACTACGTAAAATTTATGTTTATTCCAGAAGGTTATTATTTCTATTTTGGTTTTGATATGCTACCTTTAAAAGGAATACTTCATTGGACATCAATACTTATTCTTTTATTTCACTTAGCCATTATTTACGCTGCATATATCTTATTTAAGAAAGAAGAAAAAATCCCTGCTTACAGTATTCTTTTCTTTTATTTTGCATTAGCCTATTGTTCAAATATAGCTGTTCCTGTTGCTGGTATAATTGCTGATCGATATGCATTTATAGCTTCATTAGGTTTCTGTATCTTCTTAGCATGGTTGATTATTTTCTTAATGGAAAAACAACAACAAAAGGCATCCATGTCATTAGAAAAGACGGACAAAAATAAAGTATCTGACAAACATAGTACAATAAAAAACAGATTCATTTTATTGATTCCACTTGTAGTATTAGTCTTATTATATTTTCCATTTTCTCGTTCTAGAAGTGTAGCATGGAAAAATATTATTACGTTGATGGATAAAGATATTCCACATTTGAAAAAGTCTTATGAAGCCAATCGTATTGCTGTTACTCATTATTTAAAAGCTGCGCAAAAGCAAACTTCTAAAGATTCTGCGCAATATTTATATGCAAAGGCATTAACGTGTGCAACAGATGCAGATGAGCTATATCCAAATGAGATCTTTATACTAGAATCAAAAGGTATAAGCTATTATGGTCTTGGTAATCAGAAAGCGGCATTAGCTGCTTTTAAAAAAGTTATACAATTAACTGATTCCAGTATAGTAAGTATGGATATTTTAGGTGATATGCTTTATCGCGATAAACAATTAAACTTAGCATCAGTATTTTATTACAAGACATTAAAATTAGATTCATTAACAGATATTGGTTATTACAAATACTTAAATGCGCTTGTAAATCAAGACAAATATGAGGCTGCTTTAAGATTTAGCGATAGTTTAATCGCATTAAAACCTGATTTTGAAGTAGCATATGAGTGTAAAGGATTTACATTATTGAATAAGAAAGATACGGTACAATCATCTATCTATTATTTAAAAGCTTTTGAAAAAGGAATGACATCAATAAACTATGCTAATTTATTCAGAGATTACTACTTAATGAAGAATGATAAGATCAACGCTTCAAAGTTTGAGAAGTATCGTTTTGGACAACAAATATTGGCAAATCCATAACTGCTTTTATTTCATAACATCTTTTCTCAATTGGTGGAATTTGATTTTTATTTGATTTAGAAATAAAAAAATCATATTCACATAAATTAAAATTTTTAAAGTCTGTTGTATTTGGATGTATCTGTTGTATTTTATAAGGAATCCATTTTTTTAGTAACATTCTGTATTTCCAAGATTCCCGGTATTTGAAAGCTCTCATTGGATTCATTAACTGCTTTTCGAATCCACTTAAATTATATCTCAGTTTATATTCATTGTTTTTTACTAATTCGCCAGAAATTAAGTCATAAATGAAACCATCCTCATTTATTTCTTCTATTGCTAACCAACCACAATTTGGCGGTGGATTCGGTGCAAACATTTTCCAATTCTGAAGAAAAAAAGAAAACTTGAATGGATTAGAAAGTTCTGCTTTAGAAACTATGGAATTAACTTTTGAAAAGACACCTTTATGATTATCTGAAAGTTGTTTTGACATAAATACCACACTTTGATTCACCATCACAATTGCGGCAAAAGAAACGAATCCTAAGGAAAGTAATTGTATGAATTTGTTATGGTTTTTTAATTTCTCTTCTTTAGAATTGAATAGACTAGTCAACTTAAAGGCATTTAATTTATTCCAAAAAATATCAGGAAGTAATATTGCTGCAGCGGCGAATCCAGAAATAGAAAAATTACCGACATCGTATGACAATAAAACTGACAAGTGAAATAAGATTAAAATTGATGCTGCTATAATTCTTAGATATTTCCATTTGTATTTAATAAAAATCAAGAAAGGAAATAATATCTCGAATAATAATGTTACGTAAGTAAGCGTAGAATAAATAATTGGAGAAGAATTAAGTATTGGTGCAATACCAAATGTTGCAAATTTGTCTAAAGCCATCGTTCTAACTGCATATCCACCCAACCACGATGGTCCAGTTTTAACAATGCCTGTTGTGAAATATAGTATGGCAATTTGTAAAATAATTATGAAGGAAAAGAGCAAAGGTGGTTTGTAAAAAGCAACTTCATTTTTTATAAATTTATTAGTTAAATAAAAATGATTTGATAAAGGAAGAAATATGCTCCAAAATAAAAAATGGTACGTATAGAAATCATAACCAAAGCAAAATCCAGAAACAGCAGCTTGTATATTATAATAAAAAAAAAGCAGCAGAATCGAAGTTATTTTAGTGTAGATTCCAGCTATAAAAGCAATACAAATTAATATGGCAACAAAAATAAAGATGTATGCAAAAGTCTCGTTTCTATAAAAATCAAATATAGATGGTGAATGTGTTCCATTCAAAATTTTCCATTCTTTTTGGGAAAACAAACCAAGTTTATCATCATAAAACTCTCTAACAAATGATAGTTTTATAAATAAAAAATTAAAGAGTATACTTAAACCAAGTAAAATTCTAAACAAAGAAACGGAACGAGTGTCTAATCTTAGATATTCCCATTTTTCATTGTTCATAAAAAATAAAATTATAGCTCTTTACATTGTTCTCTTACTTCGCAAAGTGCCCACAAACCGAAGATAGTAGATAATACAGAATTTTCTTCATTAACTCCAAGTTCTTTATGCCATCCACCATCTTCTTCCTGGTTATTTATGAGATACAATATATATTTTCCATTCTTCTTAACTGTTATATCGCCAGCATAGAGACTATATCCAATTGCTTTTATTGGATTCATGATACTATATTTGTCCATAAATTCTTGTGGTACTTTTTTATCAAGAATTTTAAAAATATCTGTCTTTAATTTTGATTTTAGGATTGGCAAATACTTACTTTTACCAGAACAACCTTTGCGTATCGTTTCACTTATCAAGCCATAAATTTCTAATTTTTTCTGGATATTCTGCTCACTTACAATATACAACGTTTGTAAAGTTGTATCACCATATTGAAAATATTGACAGAATGTTGTAAAATCAAACCTTGAACTTCTTTTATAAATATTTTGGAAAAACAAGGAATCAATATTAAAATCAAACTGTTGCAAAGTATCGAGAAGCAAATTTTCTTTAACATCTCGAAAGTACAAATTATGCAAACTATAATAATAGTAATATGGCAATGTATCTAATAAAATTAAGGTATCAATACCTAACTTATAATGTCTACTTAAAAGATTCAGATGTATTTGCGTGTAGTTACTTTCAATATCATTCTTATGATCTAAAATAAAGGTCTTTGCTTTTTCTATTCTTACATCCAGTTCTTTTATGAAGACCTCTTTGCCTTTTTTGTTTAACAATTTTACAATTGTATCTTCAGGAATTGAATTTTTATTAACAGTTGTGTCTATTGTTGCAGCATTACAGTTATAAAAGCTAAATGTAAAAAGCAGAAACAATAAAGAAAGCATATTGAATTTTTGAGTACTGTGCATATAATAACTATTTTATCAAAAATACATAATTTTTTTAAAGCTTCAAAAAGAATGCCAAATTAAACTTACAAAAATACTGATAAATGAATTGAATTTAACAATTATTAGAGTTGTAAATTTCTTTAAAAATTTACATATCTTAGACAAGATACAAATAAAACAATAGGCTTGCCATTTACATTTTCACATATAGGATTCATATTGCCAATTAAAAAAAAATGGAAAAGTAAGTTTTCTATCACTGGTTTAGTATTTGGCAGTTTAGCTCCGGATTATGACATTTTGTTTAGATTAACAAATGTTCGCTTTCATCTCTTTCAGTATGATATAAAAACTATACTTTTTTTAATTTTTCCTTTAGCGCTATCAAGTTCATTTGCGTTTCATCTTTTTTGCCGTAATATAATTATTGAAAACTTACCTGCTGTTTATAGACTTCAGTACAGACAACATACATCTTTTAATTTTACCTCATTTTTTAAAAAGCATTTTTTACGCGTGTCTTTATCTATTATTTTCGCCATTCTGCTTCATCTATTTCTTGATTTTATGTGTCATTTTTTAAATGCATACCAAGTAAAAATATTTATGCTGCAATTTTCTGATAGTGATATTATTGCCAATGTTGCTTATATATTTGGAATTTATGGCTTGCCTATTCTTTTTTCCTTAATTGGATTTTATCTGATTTATAAATATGAATATCACAAGCATTTTTCAATCAAAAACCTAGCAATTAATAAAAATCAATTTATATTTTGGTTTACGATGCTGCTATTTACAATTCTATTCTCTATTTTAAAATTTTTAATTACTGAGGTTGACCATGAATTTTTCATTGACTTTATCATCATTTCTTTAACATCATCATTTTTAGTTGCTATTTATGCAAATTGCTTATTCTATTACATCTTTCAAAAAACAAAACCGATATGAAAGATATTGTAAATGGATTATGGATTCAAGGTAAACTTTCTGCATTAGAATTATTAACAATTCAGTCTTTTCTAGATAATGGATTTTCTTTTCAATTATGGACATACGAGCCAGAAATGATTAATGCACCAATTAACACTATCATTCGAAATGCCAATGAAATAATGCCTTTAGAAAATGTTTTTCAGTATAAAAATAAAAATATACATGGCCATGGCAAAGGTAGCTTTGCTGGATTTTCAGATATTTTCAGATACAAACTATTGTATGAAAATGGTGGAATTTGGACTGATATGGACGTTACTTGCTTACAACCTTTTAAAATAGAAGAAGCCTATTTTTTTCGTTTTCATCATAAATCAGGTGCTGTTGGAAATTTTATGAAATGTCCAAAAGACAGTGAATTAATGAAATGGTGTCATGGTGAAGCATCTCAAAAAGTAAATATAGAAAACACTAATTGGATGTTGCCTATTCAAATACTGAACGATGGAATTTCGCGTTATAATCTTTCTCATTATATCCAAAAAATATCAAACGATGATAGCTTTCCTGAAGTAACGAAACTACTTTCTTCCAATCAAAAAATTCCAAATGACTGGAAAATAATACATTGGATGAATGAAGAATTCAGAAGATTAAATATTGCAAAAGATATTTGCTTACAGTCATCTACACTAGATAAACTATACAACAAACATCATATAACGTATAAAAATTATAATGGATTAGACATCATCAAAAACAAGATTTTATTGAGCAGATTTTATTATTTAACAAGAAATATCAAATCGTCTTTGACCTGGTATCTATCATCTGATTAAATAATGATAAATACTTTTCACCAGTGCTTTCCCAAGAATAGTTTTGTAATATAAATTTCATCATCAATTCTGGATATTGATAATTATTTAAGAATTTTTCTTTATAAAACCTGATTATTTTATACTCAATATCTTCTGGATCTCCATACTGAACGAAACTGCCATTTACGTCTTCTAAAATAACTTCTTTGTTGCCACTAATATGCGTTGCGAATACATATAATCCACATGAAATGGCTTCTAAAACGCTTAAAGACATTGCTTCTTCTCTACTTGGCGCTATAATAAGATGTGCTTTAGCATATTCTTCCATCACACTACTTTGGCTAATTTTACCAAGCACTTCAATATTCTTAATGTGATGCTTCGTGATATAATCTTCTACTTCTGACTTCAGTGTTCCATCACCGATAATTTTCAAATGAACAGGCATTCCTTTCTTTTGGAGTAATTGAAAAGATTTAACGACTGTTATTGGATCCTTTTGTTCTACTAATCTTCCAACAAATAAAGCTTGTAATATTTTGTCGTTAGCATCAAAGCCTTTTCGCAAATTAAATGAAAGCAACCCATTTGGTATTACTATATTTTTATAAGATTGTTTTTCGCCAATAAATGCATCTGCATTATTTTTTAGTTGCGAAGTCAATAAAATATTATATGAAGATTGCTTCATAAAATACTTAATCAACGGATAGCACAATATGTGCCAAAAGAACATTTGTTTTGGACTAAACCATGGAATATCATGTCCATGTGAAAGGATAACAAAAGGTAAGTTCCACTTCTTTTTTAGATATGCAGCCACTGCACCACCGGGCAAAGTAAAATTTGCCAGACAAACTTCAAAATTAAAATCCGAAGCATGTTCACTACAAAATTTCTTAGCAAACCTCATCCATGAATACATTTCTGTTGGATTAGATTCATAGGTATGCTTCCTTTTTGATTTTAATCGAATGATAGTTAAATTATTCTCTGAAAAATATTCAGGTTCACCAGCAAACCAAGTTGTTAATACCGTTACAGAATGACCTTTAGAAATAAATTCATTTGCTAGATGCTGGGAAACAATGCCAGCACCACCACCTAATGGTGGATATTCGTAGTTTAATAATAGAATATTCAATGAGTTTGTAGCTTTATAACCATATGTAAATTTATGTAAAATTATAATGCTTTAGTAGAATTTTTATTGTTTTAATATTTCTTTTGAAATAAAGCCAATAAGAGTTTCTGCTAAAATTTCAGATGCTTTCTCATTAATATGATTGTCGCTATTATTAACTCTATATGATGTAAGATTCGCCTTCTTTAAATCTGTATATACATCTAAACATTTTATATTCAATCTAGCTATTGCAGTGCATAAATATCTATTTGTGTACCTATTTCCTGTTTTCATTGAGAAATTATCCATATTAGGATATGGAATTACAATAAGTTCAATTTTTTGTTTATCACAAAAATTTTTAACTTCCAACAACTTACTTAAATAATTATTGAACAACACCGTGTCAGTCAAAATACTTAAAGAAGGATTATATGGCTTAAAAAAATTAAAATATCTATTCTGCAATGTATCTTCAGGTAATTCAGAATGTAACAATGCAAATTCTATTATATCTAGTGCTTGATTAGATTTTGGAGCTTTACGATGATCAATTTCAAATTGATTATAAATTAATTGCAATTGGCTTTCAGAAAATCTATCTGGGAATAAATTTGCAAAAAAATTATTCCATTTTGAAGCAATATAATTTACTCCAACTGAGTGTTTACTTAAAAAATAATTTTGCGAATTTGCAAGCATAACTTTATTAAACACACTACTTGAATTTTTATTATCCAGAAGATAATCCCAATCGTTAGAACAAATCTGCAACACTAAAATTTGTGGATGTATTGGTAGATGTTGTATTAAGTCCAATTCGTCATTAATATCCATGCCATTTTTACCAATATTAAAGACACTAAAACTATTGAGTCTTCTTTTTACCACATCAGAAACTCTTTTAGACGGGTCTTTAATACCATGACCTTCTGTATAAGAATCACCTGCAAAAACTATAACTGGTTTATCAGGTTGAGTTATTCCAAAATCAACATCTCTAAAACCATAATAATTTAATTTCCAATAATAATACATCCATGTTTTAGAGCAATACGTATCATTTTTTCCATTTGTTTCAGGATAGAATGTAAAAAAGAATTCACTTAGATAAAAAACAATCAAGAATACAATTAATAACGAAATCCAACCAGATTTATAAGTACGTTTTGTTTGTTTTATAAAATCTGTAAATAAAAATGGCAATAAAAGTAATGACAACAACAATAATAAACCTCTTAATAGAAAGTAACAAAATGGAAATTTTCCAGAAGGAAAACTATACATAATAGGTGTTATATAAAATACTGTTACATTTGTGATGATGAACAATAAAATACACAAACGTCTTTGGCTCATAAATAGTGTTTTTTACCTGAACAAAGATAATAATAATACTATTAAAATTATAGCAAATTAAATCTATAGAGATTGAAGATACTTGGAATTTCTGCATATTATCACGACGCTGCCATTTGTTTGATTGAAGATGGCAAGATTATTTTTGCTGCTCAAGAAGAACGATATAGCAGAATAAAAAATGATGCACGATTTCCAAAATTAGCTTTAAAAGATTGTTTGAATGCTACAAACACCAACCTAAATGAATTAGAGGCAATTGTTTATTATGAAAAACCATTTTTAAAATTAGAACGAATTTTAAAAACATATTTAAACGCTGCACCAAAAGGTTTATCTTCATTTATACAAGCAATGCATGTTTGGACAAAAGAAAAACTATTTATCAAGCAAAATATTTTTGATGAATTACAAAAGCTTGATGATTCATTCCAAAAAAAGAATATTCATTTACTTTTTACCGAACATCATTTATCACATGCAGCATCTGCATTCTATCCAAGTCCATTTGAAGAAGCTGCCATATTAACTATAGATGGCGTTGGCGAATATGCAACCACTTCTTTATCATTTGGAAATGGCAATAAAATAGACACATTACGTGAAATTCACTTTCCAAACTCTATTGGTTTATTATATTCAGCTATCACCTATTTTTTAGGATTTAAAGTAAATAGTGATGAATACAAAGTAATGGGATTAGCTGCTTATGGTAACCATCATGATATTGAAACAAAAAAATTCATTACTACAATAGAGAAAGAACTCATACAAATAAATTTTGATGGTAGTTATCAACTTAATAAGAAACATTTTAGTTACACGTATGGCTTAACAATGTTAAATGATAAAGATTGGCATCAATTATTTAATATAGAAAAAAGAAAACCTGATGCCGAGTTAACACAAAGTCATTGCAACCTGGCTTATGCTTTTCAGAAGATTACGGAAAAGGCGGTATTGAATTTATGTTATGAAATTAAAAAAATAACCAATAGCGATAACCTTTGCTTAGCTGGTGGTGTTGCGCTAAACAGTGTAATTAATGGCATTATTAAAGATAAAAGCATTTTCAAAAATATTTTCATT
>JBIKPT010000234.1:0-3501 GCA_044357355.1 Chitinophagales bacterium | reverse complement strand
CAGTTGGAACCGATGTATTTACAGAAAGCGGCAATTTTACCACCGTACTTCAAACCACAGCAGGTTGCGACAGCACAGTGAATTTAGCACTGACAGTCAATCCGGTTAAGACAACAGATATTACTCGCGTAATTTGTTCAGGAGAAAGTGTTACAGTTGGAACCGATGTATTTTCAGAAAACGGCAATTTTACCACCGTACTTCAAACCACAGCAGGTTGCGACAGTACAGTGAATTTAGCACTGACAGTCAATCCGGTTAAGACAACAGATATTACTCGCGTAATTTGTTCAGGAGAAAGTGTTACAGTTGGAACCGATGTATTTTCAGAAAACGGCAATTTTACCACAGTACTTCAAACCACAGAAGGTTGTGACAGTACAGTGAATTTAGCTCTAACAGTTAATGATTTACCAGCCACACCAACGATTACATCTAGCAACGATACCTTATACAGCAGCGTAATCATCGCAGGAGCCACTTATGAATGGTATAAAGCCGGTGTTTTAGTAGTTACCAACAATACTCCATTTTATAGATTCACAAGTAATGGCTTGTATTCTTTGAAGATTATTAATAATGATTGCGAATCTTCTTTGTCGGCAGAAGTGAATGCTGCTTTACCAACAAGTATAAGAACTAATAAATCAGATATACAGTTTGCTGTTTTTCCAAATCCTAACAATGGATTATTTGAAATCAGAGTTGCTGCTCTGAAAACCGGAAAATATGTTTTGTCTTTGTTTAACGTTGCAGGTCAGGAAATCATTAAAGAAGAAATGAATGTAGTGCAAGGAATGAATGTTAAGCAGTTCAATTTAGAGGCTATCGAAAAAGGAATGTATTTCATTTCTATAACCGGAAATGAAGGTGTTGCCACACAAAATATTTTAGTTCAATAATTTAGAGATGTCGAAATATCTGATTGTAGGTCTGGGAAATATCGGAAAGGAATATGAACATACGCGTCATAATATAGGATTTGATGTAGCTGATGCATTGTGCAAAGAATTTGGAGGTACTTTTGATTTGGGAAGACTCGCCGTTTATGCTAAAACAAGTTTTAAAGGAAAACAACTGTATATCATAAAGCCAACTACGTATATGAATTTGAGTGGAAAGGCTATAAAATACTGGATGATTGAATTGAAAATTCCGGTAGAAAATATTTTTGTGATTGTAGATGATTTAGCGTTGCCGTTCGGACAATTAAGGGTGCGAGGAAAAGGAAGCGACGCAGGACATAACGGATTGAAATCAATTCAGGACGAATTGATGACACAAGAATATCCAAGATTAAAATTTGGAATTGGCAACGATTTCCCTAAAGGAAAACAAGTCGATTTTGTATTAGGAAAATGGAAGCCTGAACAGGAAATTATTTTACAGGAAAGAATAACCGTAGCTATTGAGATTGTTAAAAGTTTTTGCACCATAGGATTAGCAAATACTATGAATAGTTTTAATAATAAGTAAATACGCACTGCAGTGCGTATCAACAATAAAATAATATCGTATGAAAATATTTTGCGTCGGATTAAATTACAAAGAACACATCGCGGAAATGAAACATTTTGCATTTCCCGAAAGTCCGGTGATTTTTATGAAACCACCAACTGCATTATTAAAAAATGGCCAACCCTTTTATTATCCTGAATTTTCGAGTGACGTGCATTATGAAGGTGAAATAGTGTTACGTGTTTGTAAAAATGGTAAAAAGATAGATCAAAAATTTGCTCATAAATATTACGATGCATTCACTTTGGGATTCGATTTCACTGCACGAGATATTCAAACAGAGCAAAAGAAAAAAGGCTGGCCCTGGGAAATTGCCAAAGGTTTTGATGGTTCAGCCTTTATTGGTGATTTTATTCCTATAGAAAAAGATAAACTTGTTTCATTTACCATTAAAAAAAATAATGATGTTGTACAGCAAGGTGATACTTCTATGCTGATTTTCTCTTTTGATGAAATCATTGCTTATATATCTACTTTTTTTACCTTGCAGCAAGGCGATTTGATTTATACCGGAACACCGCAAGGAGTGGGTCCGGTGCAAATAGGAGACATGCTCGAAGGGTTTGTGGAAGATAAATCTATTGTTACCTGTCAAATAAAATAAGAATGAGAAGAAGGTTAGTATTTATATGCTGTTTATTATTAACCATAAATATGCAAGCCAACTCAAAAACATTAAAGTCGGTGGAGGAAGCCAGGAAATTGTCTCAACGAATCAGCGAATTATTTTACAAAGACAGCATTTCTCCAGCATTTATAGAAATGAAAGTGTACTGGCCATTGGAAGAAGATGAAATTGACGAGTTGTAAGACAAAACGATTAAAAGTTTAAATATTGTAGATAATATTTATGGCTATAAGATTGGTCCGGTAAAAATAAGTGAAGAAACCATTTTAGACTTCGCATTTAAAGAGACCTACATACTCAGATATGAAAAATCTGCGTTGAAGCTTATCTTCAAATAGTACAATTAAGGTTATGGCTGGATAGTTAACGGGTTTAAATGGGATGAGGAATACAGTACCGAATTTAAATAGGCTTGCAATCTTGTGGTTTATTCAATTCAAAATTTTGTTTTCATTGGAACTTTAGTTATTTTTGAGCTTCTTTTAAATCAATCATTCATTTTTTAAAATAAAAATTACAATGCCGTATTTATTCACATCAGAGTCAGTATCAGAAGGACACCCTGATAAAGTAGCCGACCAGATATCAGATGCATTAATCGACAATTTCTTAGCATATGACCCGCAATCAAAAGTTGCCTGCGAAACATTAGTTACAACAGGTCAGGTGGTGCTGGCAGGAGAAGTTAAATCAAAAGCATATTTAGATGTGCAGGATATTGCACGCGAAGTAATCCGTAAAATCGGATACACGAAATCAGAATATATGTTTGAAGCAAATTCTTGCGGAATTTTCTCTGCAATCCACGAACAGTCATCTGATATCAATCAAGGTGTAGATAGGAAAGCAAAGAAAGAAGATTTTGAAACAAAAGCTAATGCACAAGGCGCAGGTGACCAAGGTATGATGTTTGGATATGCGACTAAAGAAACAGATAATTATATGCCATTAGCATTAGATTTGGCACATAAAATTTTACAAGAATTATCTAAGACACGCAGAGCTGGCAAAGAGTTAAAATACTTACGTCCGGATGCTAAAAGTCAGGTAACTATTGAATACAATGATAACAACGAACCTATCAGAATTGATACAATTGTTGTTTCTACACAACACGATGATTTTGATTCAGATGCTAAGATGTTAGCAAAAATTAAAAAAGATATTATAGAAGTTGTGATTCCAAGAGTTAAAAAACAACTAAAACCATCTATTCAAAAATTGTTTAACGACAAGATTACTTATCACATCAATCCAACTGGTAAATTCGTTATCGGTGGACCGCATGGTGATACAGGTTTAACAGGAAGAAAAATTATCGTAGATACTTACGGTGGTAAAGGAGCACACGGTGG
>JBIKPT010000233.1:0-3506 GCA_044357355.1 Chitinophagales bacterium | reverse complement strand
AAAGCAATGGAAAGAGTCAATATTAAAAGCCTGACCATGCACAGCGACAAAGACCACGAAGAACGCACGAAGGTGATGAATGCCTTTAAAAAAGGAACGACGAAGATATTAATTGCAACCGATATTAACGCGCGTGGTATTGATATTCCGAATGTAGATTACGTGGTAAATTATGATTTGCCTGAGGAACCGGAAAACTATGTTCATAGAGTTGGACGAACCGGTCGTGGTGATAAAAAAGGACAAGCGATTTCTTTTTGCAGCAGTGAAGAAAAGCCTGTTTTAAAAGTAATTGAAACATTTTTGCATAATCCTATTCATGTAATAGAAATTGACAGAGAAGACAAAGCTGCCATCATAGAATTTGCAAAAGATAATGTAGTGAAAGAAGATTTAAACGCACTGCTTCGCGAAGTGGAAGAATTGGAATTAAAGAAAAAGAAAAAAAAGAAAAAGTAGTTTTTTCTAACCACAAAGCACACAAAGCTTTTACACAAAGTTCTCAGAGATATTGAATCATGCTTATCAGATAAATCATGGTTCAGATAATTTAAATGTGCCTTTCCGCATGAAACGAAGAACGCACCATTGGTCCGCTTTCTACATATGGAATTCCTAAGGACAAACCAATTTCTTTAAAGTGCGCAAATTTATCAGGATGAATAAATTCTGCAACTTCAATATGCATTTTTGTAGGTTGTAAATATTGACCCAGCGTTACTACATCGCAGCCATGGTTTTTTAAATCTTGTAAGATTTCATACACTTCTTCATCTGTTTCACCTAAGCCAAGCATAATGCCACTTTTGGTGCGTTTGCCGTAATCTTTCGTGCGTTGTATTTGCTCTAAGCTTCTTTCGTATTTTGCCTGCGGGCGTACTTTTCTGTACAAACGCTTTACCGTTTCCATGTTATGCGAAACCACTTCCTGTCTTGCAGAAATCATCACTTCCAGTGCATTCCAATCTGATTTGGTATCCGGTATTAAGGTTTCAATCGTTGTAGTTGGCGAATATTCTTTTACAAACTTCACCGTATCGTGCCAGATTTGTGCGCCTTTATCAGGCAACTCATCTCTGTTGACAGACGTGATTACCGCATGTTTTACCTGCATCAGTTTAATAGCTTCTGCTACACGTTTTGGTTCATCATAATCTACAAATTTAGGCCTTCCGGTTGCCACCGCACAGAAGGAACAGGAACGCGTACACACATTTCCTAAAATCATGAAAGTAGCGGTACCTTCGCCCCAGCACTCACCCATATTCGGACAATTACCGCTTTCGCAAATAGTGTGCAATTTATACGTATCAACTAAATTCCTGACTTTTTTATAATTCTCACCAATAGGAATTCTGACTTTTAACCAGGAAGGTTTTCGGGGTCGTGTTGGTATTATTTCAGCTTCTGACATTTTGTTTAAATTACTAAGATCCTTCGCTCCGCTCAGGATGACTGGGTAGTGTTATCTTTCTTTTCGTTTACCCATCAAAAATCCGACATAAACACCTGGATATAAAAATTTATTTTCTGTTACCATGACCGGTACTCTTTTGTAATAAAAATCTGATGTTACACCGATTTCCAATGTTTTGATAACGCTTTCGTTACTGCCAAAATCAAAATCCAATCCTACTTCCAGATGCAAGCCAGGCAGCGCTTTTAATTTCCAGCCTTTGCCAAATCCGGAGGCACCGACAATTCTGTCATAATCCAAAAAACTATTATCTACGCCTTCTTCATAGGTTACATGTACCAGATCTTCTTCCGTTGCTGTGGTTAATGGTTTTGGAATCACACGTAAGGAATAAGGCTTTAAAATTGCTAATGTAAAACCACCTGCATATTTAAAAAATATCTGAACGCCGTGTCGTTTACCTTTCTCTGCCAGTAAGAATTTTTGTCCTATACCACCATAAAGTGTTAACAAGGTATTTTGTTTGCCGAATACAAATGGTTTAAATCCATCGCCGCCGAAAAAGCCGCCACCGCCATATTGTGATGGTTGTCTTGTTTGTTTTGGATGTATAAAATAGGAAAATTGCGTTTGAAATAATAAACTTCTTTTGAATCGTTTGCTTTTGGTGAATTCAGCACCTATGCCAAAGCCATTACTTCGCAGACGTGCACCGGCAGCCCAACTACTTTTATACAATACAGAATCTCTGTTCAGATTTGAATCCGTTCTTCTGGATTGCGCCTTTGAGTGTGTAAAGGAAATCACACAAAAAAACAAAAACAGTATCTTGAATATGCTTTTCACTATCATTAAGACGCTAAAATGACTAATTTAGTTTAAAAGTAAAAATAATTTTTCAGTATGTACACCTCAAAAATAGAATATTTAGGCGAACTACGCACCGAAGCTACACATTTGCAAAGCGGCAAACAAATAATAACTGATGCACCGACAGATAATCATGGCAAAGGCGAAGCATTTTCTCCTACAGATTTAGTGGCAACCGCATTAGCTTCCTGTATGATCAGTATAATGGGTATAAAATTATAAGGTAGCGGAAAAGATATAAAAGGTGCAACAGCAGACGTAACAAAAATCATGTATTCAGAACCGCGAAGAATTGGTGAGATTCACGTTACAATAAGAGTGCCCGACAATCAATTTTCAGAGAAGGAAAAACAAATCCTAATAAATGCTGCGCATGCCTGTCCGGTGGCTAAAAGCTTACATCCTGATATAAAGCAGGTTATAAGTATTACATTTTATTAAAAAATCTAACAGATTGAATTAATCGCTAATATTTTACTTTTCCTTTTATGTCAATATTCTTTTTTGCAGCCTGCGACTTAATGTCGTCATAAATTTTATTGTTAAAGGAATTTTTAACGGTTAAAGAATCCTTTTTAGCTAATTCCATTTCAATATATGCTTGTCTTTTTTTGTCTAATTCCAGCAATTTTTTTTCTAATTCCGTTCTTTTTGCCAGCTTATCATTCACAAATTTCTTACGTTGTTCGATGGTCATATTTTTCATTTCTGCCGGAAGTTCATTTTCTGTGAGCTGTTCCAGTTTAATATTTCCTTTTTTGTAGTCATTAACCAGTTCTTTTTTACCATAGTAGGTCTCCTTACCTGATTTAGAAATGTTGTAGCTCACTCGTTTAGCTTTTACTTCTTTACTGCTATTGGTAGAAATATATTCGCTTTTGTTCATTTTCTCGCTGCTTATCGTCTTTTCTGTGGCTGTTCCGTAATATATTCTTTGTTTATCAAGTTCATCAGAAATTATTGCAATCGAATCATCTACAGGACTTGAAACCTCTATGTCATTGACTTTCATATTCATCTGCACAAAGCTTCCACCATTACAAGCTGACAGCTCTTTCCATATTTTTTTTGCTTCGTCATTATTTCCCATGAGAATTGTATTGATGACAATATCATGTTGTTTTGCCAGCCTGCAGGATTCCATATACTTTATATCGTCTTTGTAATCCATGTGTGGCGGACAATCACCCACCAGAAAAATTGCTTTGTAAACAGTTGT
>JBIKPT010000232.1:0-3508 GCA_044357355.1 Chitinophagales bacterium | reverse complement strand
GCAACAGATTTCGCCGGAATTTCTTCTTGCGGTGAGTGTCCGCAACTTTCGTAAATTATAACTTCATGATTGGATATTTTTTTAAAATTCTCCAGCATGGAAATATCTATAAGTTTATCTTGTCTGCCCCATTGTATTAATGTTGGTGTTTTGATGCCGGAAATATCGTGTTTTGGTTCTTTGTCTACCTGCTGTACTCTGGTGGAAAAACTTTCGCGGTTGCCTGCTCTCAATGACATATCGTAATACAGTTGTTTTTGTGCATCGGTAATTTTGGTATCGTCTTCATATACATCTTTGAGTGTTTGGTTCACAATTATTTTGGTATCCATCTTACTCATCAGTGCTGCAAACCATTTTATTTTTGCCAGTTTGAAAACAATAGCGCCGTTTCCTTTTTCAGCGTAAAACCCGGCAGGGTCAACTAATATCAGTTTGGACACTTTTGCAGGATGTTCCAGTGCGTAGCGCCACGCGATTTCACCACCAAGTGAGTTTCCACTTAATGCAAAGGTATCAACACCTATCTGCTTCAAAAATCTATCCAGAAAGTCGACATAAGTACTTACGGAATAATCGTTATCTTTTCTCGGACCCGTTAAACCGAAAGCCGGCATATCCAGACGAATTACTTTGTAATTGTTTTTCACTAATGAGTCAGTCCAGCCATCCCAGGTTTGTAAGCTGGCGCCGGTGCCGTGAATTAATACTATAGGTTTTCCTTCACCTTCTACTCTGTAATGCACCTGCATACCATCCAGTTCCAGAAATTTGGAAGTTGCGGTTGTGTATTTCTTTTTCAATTCTTCTATTGGAATTGATTTCTTTTGAATAGCAAAGAATGCTACAAATAAAACAAGAACAATGACTGCGAGAATTCTGAATAGCTTTTTCATTCAATAAAAGTAAATAAAAAAACCCGATGTGTCGAGCATCGGGAACCAAAATAAGAAGTCTTTATAAAATCTGGTTACGATGTAAATATAGCACAAGGATTCTGAGTGGCTGTTAAGGCAGTTTGTTTTGTATGTGGTTTTGTTGGTGGGAAATGTGTTTTTTGTTGTTGTACTTTTAAAACATTCAAGTTCAAAATGATTGTTGCTTTACTTTATACCTGCGTTAATTGAGATTTATTTATCGTTCTTTTCTATTTTGTAATTGAACATACAGCTGTCAAAAAAATAAATTTTATCGTTTTTAATTGAATCAGAAGGAAAATTTGAAATAACTTTTAAATAGAACTTGCCTTTAATTGTATCTCCAATCTGAAACGTTTCTTTATTCAACACTAATCTTTTACCTACAATAGTAAATATTGGCTTTTCACCACATTCTGGATAATAAAAAGTAAATTGTTAGGACATATTCATATTTATTTGAAAATTAAATACTACCATATCTACCCTATTAACAGAAATCTTTAGTGCATTTCCGTTAAATATTGCCTTATTAATTTCATTATTTTATACATATCCAGATTTAACTCTCCATTTCGCTCATTATAATAATAGGCAGGTAACTCTAATCTTTTATCTATTTTCACAGTGTCTTCTATACCAAAATCCGGTTCTACTTGATATAATTCTTTTTTAACTTGATTATTAGTTTTTATTGTTTTGTTGTTTACATGAAACCGCACAAAATATAATCACTAACAAGCAAATGTATTTTACTTTGTACAACATTTCTTATATGATTTTTTTAGTCGTCATTCGGTTCAAACCTAATAGCTGCTTATTGTAAATATAGTACTAAAAAAGATTCTTCGCTTCGTTCAGAATGACATAAAAAAACCCCGATAAAAATCGGGGTCACACACAGATGAAAACTGCTATCCGTTTTTTACACACACACGGATAACAGTAGGTGTTAGTTTATCTTACATATACTAATGCTGCAGGATTGTATTCTGCCCAGCCGCTAGTCCAGTTAGTTGTACCATCGAAAGCACCTTTATATGCTACTGTTGTAAAGCCTGTTAATCCTGTAAAGCTTGCTCCGCTTAATAAAGAAGAAGTTGCTGCAGGAAGGAAGTTAGGTGCTGTTGAGTTGTATAAATTAGCTGCTGTATAACCTACTGCTGCCACATTAGCCACCGTTCCATTTCCGCGACTTGCATCATTGAACCATGTACCAACATTAAAACCGGCCTGATCTGATTTATAAGGCACATAGGCGCTCCAGCTATCCATTAAAGACAATACTGAATTTTTAATTACTAACTCGTCAGATTCAGCGTATGTTCTGGTGTTTCCACCATCAATTACCACGCCTTGCGGATATCCTGTGAAGAATGAGTTGTAGATTTTAATTTTATTGCTTCTTCTAAGGTGCAATGCTCTTCTGAAGTTGGCGTCAATGCTGGTTGTTGAATCTTGTTTCGGACCAAACACAGATACATTGGAAAACAATGGTGCTGTAAAAGGTGCATTGGTAGAACCACCGCCATCGTTATCTACTTCAAAACTATTGGAACCGGAAACAGGATCTGCCAGGTTTGCACTTCTGAAAGAAACGGCAAATTGTACTCTACCTCTATAACCAAAATCGCAATCGAAATCATCATCTGTAGTTTTGAATGCTACTAAATGGTCGCAATTTACCGTACCGCCGAACCATTCAAAAGCATCATCCAAACCAAAAGAAGCCTGTACGTAACTTACCACTGTTCCGCTACCAACAGAACCAAGTGTAAGTGAATTGATTTCTTTATCTGTCAGAATCGGGAAACCTGCATATTCTAAACGTACATACTTGATTATACCTGAATTATCAGCATTATCAGAACCGCCATGGTGTGCACCATAACTACCTTCTAATGTTGCAAATCCACCCGGTTGATTATTTGTTGCTTTTCCGCAAACAACTAATCCACCCCAGTCGCCCGGTGCTTTTGATGTTTCAGCAGAGGAGAAAATAATCGGTTTAGCGGCAGTTCCTTCTGCAAAAATTTTACTTCCTCTATGAATAACCAATGTACCCGGATTTAAACCTGCAGTACCTTTTCTACCAACTATTACTGTACCAGCTTCTATGGTTAAAATACCTGTAGCCTGTGGAGTTGTTCCTGTCTGGATAGAATCTACACCCACATTTACAACGCCATTTAAACGGTAAACTGTGTCTTTATCCCATAAAATATTGCCTGTCAAATTACCCGAAACATCTTTAACGGGTCTGTCAGCCGGTGGCAAAATTACATCATCATTTTTGTCATCTTTTTTACAACCACTTACTAATGTGATTACTAATACTGCTACTGTCAGTACTGTTTGTTTAAAGTTAAATTGTTTTGTTTTCATAAAATTTGTTTAAAGAATTTTTATTAGAAATTATATTTTACACCTAAAGAAATTGTTTGTCCTGGTTGGTATTTCTGAAATACCTGATCTGAATTTCTATTCCATTTTTTATCGCGGTTTCCGTCTTGCAGAAAAAGAATCGGCTGATTAATCAGGTCATTTGCAGACAAGCTGAGTTCAACATTTTTCTTGAATCGATACTGAAT
>JBIKPT010000078.1:0-12232 GCA_044357355.1 Chitinophagales bacterium | reverse complement strand
CAGGATGCGCAGGATAACTTAGTGTATCATACCAATGTGATGCTGACTATAGGCGATAATTTTGCGGTGATTTGCCTGGAAAGCATTAAAAACAAATCGGAACAAACATTTGTAAAAAACAGACTGGAAAGCACCGGTCACGAAATTATAGATATATCGTTTGAACAGATGAATGCATTTGCCGGCAATATGCTGCAGGTGCAAAATACAGATGGTAAAACATTTCTGGTGATGTCTGCAACCTCTTTAAAAAGCCTAACTACAGCACAAATTGCGCAGATAGAAAAACACACGACTATTTTGTCAGTTGAAATTCCAACGATAGAAACCATTGGTGGTGGCAGTGCAAGATGTATGCTGGCAGAGATTTATTTAGAAGAGAAATAATTACTTTTGCAGCACCTCTTTCCACTTTTCACTTTCCGCAACTTCTTTAATCACTTTATTGCGTTGTAATAATAAATTAGTCATATACTTTTCCAGGAATAAACTATCTGCCATTCTGCCTAAAAACCCGAACGGTGCCCGGTATTCAAAGACATCCGTCATCACTGTTTTTCCGTCTTTTCCTTCAAAAATATGATCGTGTCGAAAAAAGTCAAAAATACCTTTCGTTTGCTCATCTCTGAAAATATATGGCTTTCTGAAGTTAGAAATTTTCGATGTCAGGAATTGCGTTACACCGAAATGTCTGGCCTGCCACGTAACAAACTCACCATCTTCAATCAGTCCGCTGGTTGTGCCGGCAATGGCTTCTTCGCCGGTATGTTCCATAGAATGTTTGTGCAAATCAATGCTGCGTGATAAATCAAAACAAATATCAATCGGTGCATTAATTTCTGTTGTCAGGTTTATTGTTGGCATATCCTGTTGTTTTATAAATTAATAAACAAACTCACCTTTATCGCTTTTTATCGTCACTTGTTTAGTAGCAGCACTTTCCACAAAACCAACCACCTGTGCATCGATTCCAAATGAATTGGAAATGGAAATTATGGTTTCTGCAAATTGCGGATTACAATAGATTTCTAAACGATGTCCGCAATTGAACACCTGATACATTTCTTTCCAGCTGGTATTGCTTTCTTCCTGTATCATTTTAAATAATGGCGGGACCGAAAATAAATTATCTTTTACGATGTGCAAATGCTCTACGTAATGCAGAATCTTCGTTTGTGCGCCGCCGCTGCAATGAATGATGCCATTGATATTTTGCACTCCAATTTCATCTATCACTTTTTTCACTATCGGTGCGTAGGTTCGTGTAGGCGAGAGTACTAATTTTCCGGCATCCAAAGGACTGCCTTCCACTTTATCGGTGAGCAGTTTTGAGCCTGAGTAGATAAATTCATAATTGGTATTCGGGTCGAACGCTTCCGGATATTTTTGGGCATAGATTTTTAAAAACACATCATGACGTGCAGAGGTTAATCCGTTGCTACCCATGCCGCCGTTATATTGCGTTTCATAATTTGCCTGACCGTAAGATGCCAGACCTACAATTACATCACCTGCTTTTATGTTGGCGTTGTCAATCACTTCATCTCTGCGAAAACGAGCAGTCATCACGGCATCTACAGACACGGTGCGAATGACATCACCCATGTCGGCAGTTTCACCACCCATTGGATAGACGCGCACACCATTCTCGTTCAGCATTTCAACCACTTCGTTCGTGCCGTCTATCAGTGCCTTAATCACCTCACCTGGAATTAAATGTTTGTTGCGGTTGATGATGCTGGACAGTAAGAAATCAGAAGTCGCGCCGACACAAATTAAATCATCTGTATTCATGACAATCGCATCTTGCGAAATCCCTTTCCAAACCGATAAATCACCTGTTTCTTTCCAGTACAAATACGCTAAAACACTTTTGGTGCCAGCACCGTCTGCATGTATGATGGAACAATAATTTTCGTCTCCGGTTAAATGATCGGGAAATATTTTACAAAAAGCCTGAGGAAATAATCCTTTGTCAGCATTTTTGATGGCTGCATGTACTTCATCTTTAGTAGCGGAAACACCGCGCTGATCATATCGGTTCGTGTTGCTCATTAAAATTAAACTGTATGTATAAATTTATCCTTTTTTATTTTAAACCACATAGAAACATAGATTGTAAAGTCATTAAGTTTTCTGTAATAATTACGGCTATCAATAGTTAAACAGAGCAATTTATCTTTGATAAATTCTATATTCTTCTATAAGACATCCGAACAAAAAAGCACTCATTTCTACTTCTCACTCTTACTATGTGCCTATGTATTTAAAAACTAAACGCCGAATTGTTCCAGATGATGATTCAAATGTATATACATCGCTTCGCCCCAGAGTTCTTTGCTCATCACCCCAAATACAGGATGTTGTCCGTTTAAACCGGCAGCTGTTAAGAATGCATGTATATTATCCGTTAATTCTTTTTTCGTTGATTCAAAGTCCGGTTCATCTTTTACGATAAAATCTGCCGCAGTCACCATATTCTTTGGCCATTTGGTAATGGCTTTAACAAGCAACCATCTAGCAAACGGATTCGCAGACAAGTAATACAATTTATCTTTTGGTAATTTTATCTTGCCGGTAGGAACGGCAAATGCGACGCTCATATGTTTCAGCATTTGAGACACGCTCATTTTTCCCCATTTTCTTTGTGAATTCGAAGTTAATTTACCGACTCTCGCCAGCATAACATCCTGTGTTTGTTTGTCAAATAGTGTAGGCATAACGTATTATTACTTGGTGTAAAAATAAGCTATTTTTTGTTAGGGTGGATATTAAAACCCAAACCTCCTGAAAACGGAATTTTGATAATTCCAGCTTGTTTCCACATAACAGATATCCTCGCCAATTATATAATTTATTTTTCACATACGGTTGGCGAAATCAACAGAGAATAGTAAATTAGAAATTTTTTACTCATCTTGCATTCTAATGAGTGAACTAAAAAAGCGATATTTTATGCTGCATAAGCCAACTAATATGGTATCGCAATTTATTGGTACAGAAAGAGTGAGATTATTGAAAGATCTGGATTTTAATTTTCCTGAAGACACACATGCAATTGGCAGACTAGATAGTGATTCTGAAGGTTTATTATTATTAACAACCAATAAAAAAGTAACAAAACTCCTTTTTAAAAGCAAAGTACCTCACAAACGCACCTATCTGGTAAAAGTCCGTTATAAGGTGAGTGAAGAAACCTTACAGCAATTAAGAACCGGAGTTACTATACATATTCGTGGCGGCATTGACTGGAAAACCAGTCCGTGTGAAGTGGAAATTGTACCCAACCCTGCTATCTATTTCACCGTTGACGAAACGGATTTGTACAGTCCGTATACATGGCTGTTGATTACCCTGACTGAAGGAAAATATCATCAGGTCAGAAAAATGGTATTTGCTGTAAAACACCGGTGTAAAAGATTAATCAGAGTATCTATTGAAGATATGGTATTAGGTGATTTACCTGCCGGTAATATAAAAGAATTTGAAGAAGAAGATTTCTTTCGTTTACTAAAAATTGATAATTGGAGATAAGAATAAAAATCACTGCTCGTTCGAAACGAATGTCTTCGTGCAATATTGGTTTTATTACTACTTACAACACCATTCAATTAATTTGGGTATAAAAATGATTAGACCTGTTGTCAGAGCTGTGAGTGCACTTATTAATACAGCAGCAGCTGATAAATCTTTAATCTTTTTAATTTTTTCATGTTTTTCAGGAGAAATAAAGTCTGCAATATTCTCAATCGATGAGTTAATGATTTCAAGACAAAATACAAGTCCAATACAAAAAACAATTGCAATCCATTCATTCGCTGAAACGTTAAAAAATAGTCCTGCCAGTACTACAACGATTGTTGCAAATAAATGAATTCTGGAATTATGTTCTTCATCTAACAGGATTCTTAATCCGTTAAATGCATATTTAAAACTATCCAGTCTTTTTAAAACGGAAAATCTTTGTTGTTTCATTTGATAGATTATTTTTATGAACTACTTCGTTTTCGCATTGGTCACATGGCCCGGCGATGGCGTGGTTTTGATTTGACTAAACACATTTTCAAACATGAAATAAAGAAAATGATCTTCCTGAAAATCTAAGCCGTCAAATGTCTTATCAAACTTCTCTGCTAAAAATGTTGAAAAATTAAAATACATGCAGCTATAAACTTTTTCCGAATCTAAATAAAGCTCAAATAAATAAGTAAACCTACCTATTCTACTAAATGTACTTATATGGCTTATATTAATTTTTCAGATATTTTTTCCTGCCTGAAAAAATACATCATAGCCAATTTTGTATGTACAGAAAAATTCTTTTTTTCCTAAAACCTAACGTTCTTTTACGCCATAACCTTCGTATTTCGGCAGTTCAGAATTTAGCAATACTTTTGTTTTAAGTAATCTGTTTTCTAATTCATCATACTCGAGATAAATCCAAACAGTTTTCCAATTGCGCAGTAATATCATAATTTACTCACTCAAAATCTTAAACGTAGTTCGTCTGTTTCGCTGATGTTGTTCTTCCTTGCATTTGGTGCATTCGCAGGTTTCTATCGGCATACTTTCACCATAACCTTTAGCGGTTAATCTATCGGCAGCAATGCCTTTTTGTATTAAATACTGTAACACGCTTTCCGCACGTTTCTGCGAAAGTGTTTCGTTGTAGGTATCTTTTCCGCGACAGTCGGTATGTGATGATAATTGGATTTTTATGGTTGGATTTTTTACCAAAATATCTACCAAAGAATCCAGACTTTGCGCAGCATCCGCACGGATGTTCCACTTGTCGTAATCGTAGTAAATATTGTTGAGCGTAATCTCTACATTTTTGTAAATTTTACTTAGCGTTATCGTTTTCTGAATCACAATAGTGTCGCCGTCTTTTGCTGGTAAATCGGCCGTTACATTATCTTCACTCGTTAAATATCCTACCTTGGCAACCTTCAGTTTAAACTGGCTTCCTTTAGGAATATAGGTTTGGTCTATTCCGTCTTTATCGGTATGTAAGAACTGAAAACTATTGGCAACGTTGTCAAATTTCGGCAATTCCACCGTCGCGTTTTCAATAGGCTTCATGCCTAAAAAAGTAGTGTTCGGATTATTGTCATCCTGATAGGTTTTTGCCTGTACCAATACTTTTAACATAAACACTGCAGGCGGCAATGGTTCTGCCGGTGCCATGCGGTTTTCAACATAATAAATATCGTCCAGACCTTTGCCACCGGGACGATTGGACGTAATATATCCGCTCAGCAAAACTGAATCATCTTTGGATTTCGTTAAGGAAATACTGAAGTCATCGCCGCCACTGTTTACGCCATAACCTAAATTCTGCGCGTTGGTATATATCTTTCCTTCTTTGGTTGCCACATAAATATCCAGTCCGCCATAACCAGTTTTTCCATTCGATGAAAAATACAATTTATTATCTGCTGAAATTACCGGAAACAGCTCATCTCCTTGCGAATTTACTTTAGAACCTGCATTAACAGGATACTCAAAATCACCGGCTATGTTTTTTTTCGCCACAAAAATATCCCGGCCACCATATCCTTCTTTGCTGTCAGATACAAAATACAATTCCTTTTCATCTATTGATAAAAAAGCCTGTCCTTCATTAATGGTATCTGCAAATAGTTTTATGCGTTCGGGCGTGCTCCAGCTATCGTCTATATTTTTTACCGTTCGGTAGATATGGCAATATTCGTTTACATTTTTGGTTTCGCTGCCACAACGCGTAAACAGTGCGGTTTTACCGTCTTTGCTCAGCACCAGTTCTGCATCGTGATATAAAGTGAAGAATGGTTCCGGCAACAATGTAGCTTCACTAAATTTAGTGGTGTTTGTTTTAGACGCTGAATAAATATCAGCATAGCCTTCACCTGTCCATTCATCCAGGCTGCTTTTATTGCCGTTTTTTGTCGAAGTATAATAAAGTGTATTGTCTTTTATGAAGGGTGCAAAATCCAAACTTGGTGTATTGAAATCCAGATTGATTAATTTAGTCAAAGGCGGTTTCTTCATTTTCTTTAATACATCTTCCAGGAAATCCAGTTCTTTTTGCATGCGGAATTTTTCGCTTTTATTTGCTTTCAGGTAATCATCGAGTACTTTGTATGCTTCCTGATATTTTTCATTTCTTTTTAAGGCGTTGATATATAAAAGCGTGGCGTCGTTTAATACGCGCGCATCTGCAATCTTTTTATACCAACTTTCTGCTGCTGAATAGTTCAATTGCTTATCATAGCTTTCTGCAATTTTAAGTGCCAGTTTTGATTGCTGAACGATATCTTTTGCTTTTTCGTAGTCTTTTTGCAGCATTTCTGAAGCAAGTGAATATTTCTTTAACTGATAGGCAGTTTCACCGTCCTGTACCTTAGAAGTTGATTTACAGGAAACAAAAATTACGGCAACAGCAAAAATGAGTAGGTAAGAAATTTTATTCATAGAAAGTAACATCTTTTAAATATAACAAAATTATCGGGTTGCAGTTGAATTTTAAGAGAAACTAACTAAAAATTTCGTTGCAGGTTCGGTTTATATTTTTGCATAACTCATCCAGCGGCAGGTCGTTGGCATCCGAACCAAATGGATTTTCTATTTCATCTGCAATTAATTCAATACTGGTTAACACATAAAAAGTGAAAACAGTCACCGGAATGATAGCATAACCAAGTGACACCACGTAAGCAAATGGCATTAACATGATATAGAAGAAAATAAATTTCTTCAAAAAAGCACTGTACGAGTAAGGAATCGGTGTATTTTTAATACGTTCGCAGGCACCGCAAATTTCAATAAACTGCTGATAGTCATTATTTACAATCAACAATTGCGCATCCGATAATTTTCCTTCTTTGTAGAGTAAATCTATCTCTTCAAATATTTCCTTTGCTACTTTATTGGGCAAATGTTTTATATCACCTGAAAAATTATAGCGGTCTTTTGTCAGCGTATTTTCGTCCAGTTCCGGAATGGTTTGTTCGTTTCTCAGGTGCGATTTCAGTGACATGGCAAAATAAGGAATCAGCGTTTTCAGTACTTCTAAATGAATGGTATCTTTCGGAACAATCTGATTTAATTTAATAGACAGATTTCTCGATGCGTTTATCAGTTGTCCCCACAATCTTCTGCCTTCCCACCAACGGTCGTAAGCCGTATTTGTTCTGAACACCAGCAATAAGGAAATCACAAAACCCAGCATCGAATAAATCAACGAAAGATTTTTAAGCTGAGATTCTTTACTGATATGGATAATTTTAATTTCGAGAATGGATATAAAAAGGCTGTACAACGCTATGGCTACGATCATCGGAAAGAGCTGCCTTACCGTATCTGATTTATGAAAACGGAAAATAAACGTGAACCAGTCTTTTGGATTATAAGCTATCATAGTACAAAAATAAAAAAATCCCGACCAATAGTCGGGATTTAAGTATTAAATTATATTCCATTTATTTGGAGAATAACATTTCTCTGTATTTTGGTAATGGCCATAATTCGTCATCCACAATGGCTTCTAAACCATCCGTAATATCACGGATTTCATCCATAAGCGGTCTCACCTTATCGCTGTACAACAAAGCTTGTTTCAATACATTCGTAAGGTCGTTGCCTTTTACACGTAAATCAAACATTTCTTTATCCAGTTTAATTAACTTATCAATACCTTCAGAAATCTGCGTTAAAATATTGGTTTGAGCACTGTATAATTTAGCATCGAGGCCAATTTCTATCAAACCTTTCACATTAGTGATTAGTTTGTTCTGATATTCTATACAAGCCGGAATGACCTGATTAATTACTATTTCACCTAATGCACGTGATTCTATCTGAATGGCTTTGATATAATTCTCTAAAGCAATTTCGTAACGCGCTTCCACTTCTCTGTGTGTGTAAATGCCTTGCGTTTCAAACAACTTCATGGACTTATCAGAAACAAACGCACCTAATGCAACCGGTGCTGTTTTATTATTGCTTAAGCCACGTTTTTTTGCTTCTTTATGCCAGTCATCAGAGTAGTTATCTCCTTCAAACATCACACGTTTTGCCTCTTTAATCGTTTTACGCAAAACTTTCAAAATAGCCACATCTTTATAGTCGCCAGCTTTGATGTATTCGTCTACTTCTGTTTTAAAAAGTTGTAATTGTTCCGCTACAATAGTGTTTAACACCGTCATAGGTAGCGCACAGTTTGCAGAAGAACCAACGGCGCGGAATTCGAATTTATTTCCGGTGAAAGCAAAAGGTGACGTTCTGTTTCTATCTGTATTATCGAGCATAATATCCGGAATACGATTGTGAATATCCAAACGCAAGGTGATATTATCCTGTTCGTCAAATTTATCTTCATCCACACGTGTTTCAATCATTTCCAGCACTTCTTTCAGATAAGATCCTGTGAATACAGAAATAATTGCCGGTGGTGCTTCGTTTGCACCCAAACGATGTTCGTTACCATGTGATGCAACGGATGCACGCAATAATTCTTCGTGGCGATTTACTGCTGCAATTGTATTGATGAAAAAAGTCAGGAATTGCAAGTTGGTTCGTGGTGTTTTTCCAGGTGATAATAAATTCACACCGGTATCGGATCCCATACTCCAGTTGTTGTGCTTACCGCTTCCGTTGATACCTGCAAAAGGTTTTTCGTGGAATAATACTTTTAATTTATGTTTGGAAGAAACTCTGTCCATCACATCCATTAATAATGAATTATGATCTACTGCTAAGTTGGCTTCTTCAAACATAGGTGCGCACTCAAACTGCGACGGTGCTACTTCATTGTGACGCGTTCTTACCGGAATACCCAACTTCAGGCATTCGATTTCGAAATCACGCATGTAGGCATACACACGCTCAGGAATGGCACCAAAATAATGGTCTTCTAATTGTTGTCCTTTGGGAGAGCGTCTTCCCAATAATGTTCTGCCGCTCATTACTAAATCCGTACGTGCGTAATACATGGCAGAATCCACTAAGAAATATTCCTGTTCCCAACCTAAAGTTGTATTAACGTGCTTCACATCTCTGTCGAAATAATGCGCTACTTCTGTTGCTGCCTGATCCAGTACTTGAATGGATTTTAAGAGCGGTGCTTTATAATCTAATGTCTCACCAGTGTAAGAAATAAAAATAGTCGGAATGCATAATGTTTTTCCGTTTCCAACTGTCATAATGAATGCAGGCGAAGTAACATCCCAGGCTGTATACCCTCGCGCTTCAAATGTGGCACGAATACCACCAGATGGAAAAGAAGAAGCATCCGGTTCTTGTTGAGCCAGTGCATCTGCGCTGAATTCTTCTACGCCACCGCCGCCTTTTGGCATAAAAAACGAATCGTGTTTTTCTGCGGTTGTTCCTGTCAATGGCTGAAACCAATGTGTGTAATGTGTCGCACCTTGTTTCATTGCCCAGGCTTTCATTGCAGAAGCAACCTGATCTGCGATATCACGGTTCACTTTTTTGCCATCCCGAATACAGGCGGCCAGTTTTTTATAGGCGTCGGATGGTAAAAATTCTTTCATCTCTTTTTCACCGAAAACGGCAGAAGCAAAGAAATCTGAAATTTTTTCAGCCGGCAGCTCTACGTTTAATTTTGGTCTGGAGGAAAATGCTGATAACGCATTAAATCTAGTTTTTGACATACATACTTTGTTTGTATGCTAAGATGATCAAAAAAACAGAAGATTAAAAGAGAATGAGTGGTTTTTACTAAAATTTAGTTAGTATTTACAACGACTTTTTTGTTTTCTTTTCTTGACAAGCATAATCCTATTAAAATAAATGGAATTGCTACAGAACGGTATCGTACAATGGCACCTGAATTATTGACAATTAATCCAATGAGAAACAACGTACTTAATCCAAAGAGTATAGAGAATACGGCATATGGATTTTTGAAGATAGATTTTATATTAACAGTTACCACTAAACTTATAATGACGAAAAGCAGAATTACCGTTTCAAAAGAAGCAAGGTAAGATAAAAAAACATTGCAATCTTTTGGCAATGGTCTAATAAAAGGGTTTGTAATTGCTTCCCACAATAAAATTAAAACACCATTAAAGTTGTGAGGAATACTTTCTACCTGAAATGACATATTACCGGGAGAATTAATGAAATATGCTCTTCTCACCAGCAATTCATTAAAAATATTTATTTTATCTGAGGAATAATCTACTAAAAATACCACTCCAAAAAAGGCAAGTAAAACAAACATGAACATTTTAACGGATGGCTGATTTATTTCAAATCGTTTGTATATAATGATTGCCGCCATCAGCGGTAACAAAAATGCCAGCAAGTAAAATCTAATGTACCCCAGTACAATTAAGCCAAATACTGCATAAAAAACATTACGTTTGGTATACATTGATTTCAATATACATTCCAGATTATAGAGAATTATGCCCAGTGCAAAAATGACTATTGCCTCTTTATGAATTCCAGATGTCCAAAAAACTATCGAAGGAATTCCAAAAAGTATGAACTGCAATACTTTTTTATTAAACACTTTATCTTCAAAAAACAGGTATAAATTATACGTACCAATAAAAGATAGAAAAGCAAAAATGATAGCATGGACGTTATAAACACCAAAAGAAAATGGTCTTATTAATGCATTTAACCTAACTAAAAAATAATTACTGCTGTCAAACCAATAATTCATGATATCTGTATATGGAAGCAGGTATTTTGGAACTGGTGTAAAGTCATTCATTCCTATTGCTAATTTAAAATAAGTGAAAGGATCTGATTGAAGTGCATCATAAATGATATTTCCGTCGTAGAAATACATATAGGTATCAATTCCGTTTAAAATTCCGCTTTTGAATAAATAACCAAAAAGCATAGCACTAAAAACCTTGAGCGAAAAGCCGAAAAAAAGCAAATTTTTACTGATAGATTCTGAGACAAAGAATCGCTTACTTCCAATTATTAAAAATAAAAGTATAAAATAAACTAACGGGGCTATTATTTCCTGTATCATCTCTCTGAGCGTAAAAATAAACAATTTATTCTAATGGTAATAAATATTCCATGTAGGTTGCAGAGAATTAACTAATTTTGAACAGAATTATTTAATCTATGTCAACTCACATACATCAACCCATTGTTACAGAAGAAACGGCAAAGTCACTTGGATTATTGCCGGAAGAATATCAGAAAATACAAGATATACTGGGCAGAATCCCAACTTTTACTGAATTAAGTATTTATTCTGTAATGTGGAGCGAACATTGCAGCTATAAAAACTCCATAAAATATTTAAAAAAACTGCCTCGAAAAGGCAAAGCCTTATTAGTGGAAGCAGGTGAAGAAAATGCCGGATTGGTTGATATCGGCGACGGCTGGGCATGCGCTTTCAAGATAGAATCGCATAACCATCCGAGTGCAGTAGAACCTTTTCAGGGCGCGGCAACCGGCGTTGGCGGTATTTCCCGCGATATTTTCACCATGGGTGCACGTCCGGTGGCCTCTTTAAATTCTCTTCGTTTTGGTGAACTCGATAATAAAAAAACACAGCACCTCTTAAAAGGTGTTGTAAAAGGAATTTCACACTATGGCAATTGCTTTGGTGTGCCAACTGTAGCCGGTGAAGTATATTTTGATGATTGCTATCAGGTGAATCCATTGGTGAATGCCATGAGCGTTGGAATCGTTCGTGTAGGTGAAACCATTTCCGCCACTTCTGAAGGAGCCGGAAATCCTATTTATATTGTTGGTGCCTCAACCGGAAAAGATGGTATACATGGTGCTACTTTTGCCTCTGAAGATTTAGGCGAAGATGCTGAAGACAAAATTCCATCCGTCCAGGTTGGTGATCCATTTACAGAAAAATTATTATTAGAAGCAACTTTAGAAGTTATAAAAACAGGTGCTGTTGTTGGCATGCAAGATATGGGTGCAGCCGGAATCACCTGCTCAACCAATGAAATGTCTGCTAAAGGCCAACATGGAATGAAAATCTGGTTAGATAAAGTTCCTACTCGTCAACGCAATATGCAGCCGTTTGAAATTCTCTTGTCGGAATCGCAGGAACGCATGCTTATTGTTGTTGAAAAAGGAAAAGAAGCCTTGGTGGAAACTGTTTTTAAAAAATGGGATCTACATTGCGCAATTATTGGAGAAGTGACTGAAGGCAATCTGGTACAATATTACATGCATGATGAATTGGTAGCTGAAGTTCCTGCAGATACTTTGGTATTAGGCGGTGGCGCAC
>JBIKPT010000077.1:0-12314 GCA_044357355.1 Chitinophagales bacterium | reverse complement strand
ATACTTTAATTTTAAACTAAATTAACATCAAATCCTTAATTCTCTAATTATACAATTCTTAAATTCTAAGATTAATGTCTATCTTTGCAGACTTATGTTTTTTAAGAAATCACTATATCTTTTACTGTTTGTCACCGTTTTAGCTTCCTGCAGCCGCCAATACGACAAAGTATTCAAAGGCAATAATCTGGAAGCCAAAATGAAAATGGCGGATGAACAGTACGCAAAAAAGAAATACGATAAGGCGATTCCTATCTATGAGCAGTTGCTGACTATATTGAAAGGCCAGAAAAGTGTGGACGAAATCTACTATAAATACGCCAATTCTCACTATTTAAACGGTAGTTATGAATTAGCGGCATTTTATTTCAGAAGTTTTTATAACACTTATCCTGCCAGCGAGCATGCAGAACAAGCTGCTTTTGATGAAGCGATGTGTTATCTGAAGCAATCACCGCGCTATTCCTTAGAACAAACCAGCACCCAAAAAGCAATTGACGGATTCCAGGAATTTGTAAACAGGTACCCGAAAAGTACTAAAATGGAGCAGGCAAACGCAAAAATTGATGAATTAAGAGGAAAATTGCGTAAAAAATCTTATGAAAGTGCTTATCTTTACTACAAAATCGGACAGTACCATGCTGCTTCTGTGGCATTGACTAATTTTATAAAAGATTTTCCGGAATATGAAAATCCTGAAAAAATTGAATATATAGCTGTTAAATCACTAAAAAAATATGCTGACGGAAGTTACCGGGAAAAACAAGAAGAAAGATTAAAAGAAAGTCAAAAAGCATTCGAGGCATTCAAAGTGAAATATCCAACCAGTGCCTATCTGCCTGAACTGGAAAAAATGCAATTATCAAAAAATAAAAGAATAAAAAAGTAGAGATATGTCAAACGTAAAAAAAGAAGAAGGAAAAGCAGTATCTGCTTACATCGAGACAAGAAATTTAGACGAATTAACTGCAAAAACAGGTAATTTATACAAATCTATCAATGTGATTTCTGCACGTTCTTCTCAAATGAATTCTAAATTAAAAGAAGAATTACACCGTAAATTAGAAGAATTTGCTTCTGCAACGGATAATTTGGAAGAGGTTTTTGAAAACCGCGAGCAAATTGAAATCTCTCGTTATTATGAAAAATTACCTAAAACGACTATCATGGCATTGCAGGAATTTTTGAACGACGAAACGTATTTCAAAGACAAAGAATAAGTAGAAATTGGTTGTAATTTTTAAGTAAGTAGAAATAACTTCCAACGTCAAATTAAAATAACACAAGATGCTAAAAGATAAAAAAATTTTACTAGCAGCTTGTGGAAGTATAGCTGCCTATAAGGCAGCTTTTTTAGTGCGCTTACTGGTAAAAGAAGGTGCACAGGTGAAAGTGGTTATGACAAAAGCAGCAACGGAATTTATTACACCACTTACCCTTGCTACGCTTTCTAAAAATGAATGTCAGGTAGACTATATTAACGCTACCAAAACTAACTGGAATAATCACGTAGATTTAGCACTTTGGGCAGATATGATGCTAATTGCACCGGCATCAGCAGGTACGATTTCTAAAATAGCCAACGGACAGTGTGATAATTTACTGATGGCAATTTATCTGTCGGCACGTTGTCCGGTTTTTATTGCACCGGCAATGGATGAAGATATGTGGAAACACGCTTCCACCAAAAATAATATTAAGAAAATTTTGTCTTACGGCAATAAGATGATTGCCGTTGATAACGGTGAGTTAGCCAGCGGTTTAATCGGCGAAGGCAGAATGGCCGAGCCTGAGCAGATTGTTGATTTTTTACGTCACAACTCACGACTTTCGGCTCATGATTCCATGTTTACAAATAAAAAAATATTGGTCACCGCAGGACCCACCTATGAAGCCATCGATCCGGTTCGGTTTATCGGTAATCATTCTTCCGGAAAAATGGGTGTAGCACTGGCAGAACTGCTGCATGATTTTGGCGCAGACGTGCATCTGGTTTTGGGTCCGTCAAAGCTGACCGTTAAAGATGGCATCAGGGTGACCCGTGTTTTTTCTGCTAATGAAATGTATACAGTTTGTAAAAAGGAATTTTCAAAAGCAGCCATTTGTGTGTTTGCCGCAGCGGTGGCAGATTATACACCAAAAACAGTTTCCAATCAGAAGATAAAGAAAAGTGAAGCTGAATTTTCAGTGGTGTTGAAAAAAAATGTTGACATCGCTTACGAATTTGGAAAAATAAAGAAACCGAATCAGCTTTCCGTAGGTTTCGCTTTGGAAACGAATGATGAGCTTAAACATGCTAAAGCTAAATTGCTTAAAAAGAATTTTGATTTGGTTGTCCTGAATTCACTGAACGACAAAGGTGCAGGCTTTCAGTTTAATACGAATAAAATAACGATTGTGAATCGTAACAATAAAATCACTAAATTCGAGTTAAAGAAAAAAGAAGAAGTCGCAGAAGATATTATAAAAGAGCTTGAAAAATTATTATGAAGAAGTTATTCTTATTATTTATTACTTGTCATTTATTACTTGTTACTTGCTTCGCACAGGAACTTAATTGTTCGGTTTCAATAAATGCACCGAAAAATCAAAATATCGATCCGCAGGTTTTTAAAAATATGGAAACCGCCATTCGTGAATTTTTGAACGGCAGAAAATGGACGAACGATAATTATAAAGATCAGGAACGTGTTAGATGTAATTTGATTATTAATATTAATGAGATTCCTACAGAAGGTGAATACAGAGCCAGTGCCATTCTGCAATCTCAACGTCCGGTTTTTAATACCAATTTAAATACCTTGTTGCTGAATTTGCAGGACAAAACATTCGATTTCTCTTATTTTGATTTGCAGAATCTGGATTATAACGACAATGGCTATACTTCGCAGTTAACTTCTTTGCTGGCTTATTACGCTTATGTGATTTTAGCCTATGATTATGAATCCTTCAGCAAGGAAGGCGGCACAATTTATTTGCAACGTGCGTTGTTGTTGTGCAATAATGTGCCTGCAAACGAAAAGGCAAAATATAAAGGCTGGAATCAGTTCGATGGCGGCATCAGTTTCACGACCGGAACAGTTAACCGTTTCGTGTTGATTGACAACTGGCTGAATCCACGCTATAAAGATTTCAGAACAGCATTTTTTAACTACCATTTCAACGGATTGGACAGAATGTATGCAGATGCATCGCAAGGTAGAAGTGCTATCACCAGTTCTTTAACGTTGCTGCAAAATATAAATGCAGATAATCCGGGTTTGCTGCCATTGCGTAATTTCTTTTTTGCCAAAAATGCCGAATTAATTAATATTTATTCTAAAAGCGATATGACTGAACGCACCATCGCCACACAATTACTTACCATCCTGGATCCGATTAACGGCGATAAATACAAACAGATAGGCAAGAAGTAATCGTTGAATTTATAATTTTTGTCTTTGTATTTTTCTTGCCACTTACTACTTATTACTTACTACTATTTTGTAAATTTAATGCGTGTTACAATCACTATCCATAAAAAACTATGCCATTATTGAAGCGGTCGAAATTCAATTCGACAAGCAACTTAATATTATTACAGGTGAGACCGGTGCAGGAAAATCTATCTTGCTCGGTGCCATGAATCTGATTTTAGGTAAACGCGCCGAAACAAATGTGTTGCGCAACAAAGAAGAAAAATGTCTGGTAGAAGCGGTGTTTGGTTTGAAAAGCTATAAACTCAAAAAGTTTTTTGCCGAAAACGATTTGGAATACGAAGATGAAACCATCATCAGAAGAGAAATAAATACGAATGGTAAATCGCGCGCATTTATTAATGATTCGCCGGTGACGCTGGATGTATTGAAAGCATTGACAGAACAACTGGTAGATATTCATGCACAAGGCGAAACACAGAATTTATTAGATAAGTTTTTCTTTTGCGAAATTTTAGACGAGTTATCCAAGCAAACTTCGGTTGTAAAAGAATATCAGACAGCGTTTAATTTATACAAACAAAAACAAACACGCTTGCATTTGTTGCAGGAAGAACAAATTCGCTTGCAAAAAGAATTTGATTTTATTTCTTTTCAGTTGAATGAACTCGTGGAGGTAAATCTGAATGAAGAAGAATTTGAAAGCATAGAAAGCGAATTAGGCTTGTTGCAAAATGCAGAAACTATAAAGCGCAATTTGGCAGAAGCGTATAATTTAATAGATGGCAATGAGTTTGCTGCGTTGACGCAATTGTTACAATCAAATAAGCAAATCAGTCAGTTGACCGATTTTCATCCTGTGTTGTTGGAAATGCACGATAAACTATCAACCATTACGGATGATTTAAAAAGCATCACACGGCAAATAACCAATATTGCCGATGCGACTGAATACAACGATGAACGCGTGCAAGAGTTGATGGAAAAGCAAACTACTATTAATAAGTTGTTGCAAAAACATCATTTTTCAGAAGTGAAAGAGTTGATAGCGTTGCAAAGTGAATTGCAACAAAAAGTAGATGCTTATGCAAATTCATCAGAAGAAATTGTGCGACTGGAAACTGAAATCAAAAATGATAAAAAAGAATTGTTTGCCACAGCACAACGCATATCTAAAAACAGAAATGAAAAAATAAAAACAGCCGAAAGTAAAGTGTCTTCATTATTAGTTGATTTAGGAATGCCGTTTGGTCATATAATTTTAGAACAAAAAATTGGAGATGCAGAAAAACTAAACGCATTTGGAATTGATGAAATACGCTTATTGTTTTCTGCTAATAAAGGTGCTGCACCACAACCTTTAGATGAAGTTGGCAGCGGTGGTGAAAAATCACGATTGATGTTAGCGATAAAAAGTTTAGTAGCAGAAACGGTTACTTTGCCAACATTGATATTTGATGAAATTGATACAGGAATTTCCGGTGAAGTAGCACAGAAAGTAGGTGGTATTTTAAAATCATTAGGAAAAAATCATCAGGTAATTTCTATTACGCATTTACCGCAAGTAGCAGCCAAAGCCAGCAAACATTTCTTTGTGTATAAAAACCACGAGAAAGAAAAAACCTTCACAGAAATAAAAACCTTAGCAGGCAACGAACGCTTACATGAAATAGCCGTAATGCTCAGCGGCAACAACCCACCAAAAGAAGCACTGGAAAATGCAAAGAGGTTGTTGAATTAACACCGTATTGTCATTCCGACGACAGGAGGAATCTTGGTGTTATTTTTTTCTGTTGCTTAGGTTGTTATTAAAAACCAAAGCGTTCAGAATGAACTCGAATACTTGAAATAATGTAATTCTTAAGAACGATTTTTTAAAATTTAGAATATGTCGGAAAATGAATTTGGACGTATTGTCTGGAATCCTAGCAGGATTATCTGGGCCTTACCTGGTGCTTTAATTATGTGGATTTATTTTGCGCTAAATGGCAAAAGTCTTTCTTTTAGTGTTGTTTCAAATGAAAAAAACATAAAGTATAGTGTATTATTCTCTTTGTTGTTTTATGCTGTTTTAATTAGTTTGATTTTCATTTTCTAATAATCAAATTGTCTGAATCACAGATTTTTTGGATTAAATGATTTCACAGATTTAATGAAATTTTAAAAAATCAGTGTAATCTTATAATCAGTTTAATCCGTGATTAAGACAACTATCCAAAAAACACATAACATACCACAATACTCAGCACAATACTGACCAGCTCTGCAAACAAACTGGTGGCGACCACGTAACGTGTTTTCTTAATAGCAACCGCACCAAAATAAACAGCCAACACATAAAAAGTGGTATCGTGGCTGCCGTTAAAAATTCCGGCAAGCCTGCCTGCAAAACTGTCTGCACCTAAACCACCTTCAGTAACAGGTTTAATTAAATCTACCATTAAACCACGCGCACCGCTTCCGCTGAATGGTTTCATAATTGCCACCGGCAACGCATCTACAAAACGCGTATCAAATCCTAATGAATTAAACAGCGAAGCAATGCCGTGTGTAATCATTTCCATACCACCACTCGCTCTGAAAATACCAATGCCTACCAGCATGGCTACTAAGTAAGGAATAATTTTTACCGTTATTTCAAAGCCTTCTTTCGCACCATCAATAAAGGATTCATATACATTTACTTTTTTGAAAAACGCAAATGCAATAAATGTAATGATGACAGAAAAAATAATTAAACCACCAACAATATTACTGACAACTTCCATGGTTTCTTTCGGCATGGTGCTGAACAAATACGTCAAGCCAGCAATGAAACCTACAATTCCGAAAACCCAGGAAGTCAATACTAAATCCCATTTTATTTTTTGAATGAACGTACATAAAATCAAACCTGAAATCATTCCACCATACGTAGAAATTAATAAAGGAAGAAAAATATCCGTTGGATTTAATGCACCAGCTGTTGCTCTGAAGGCAATAATACTTACCGGAATAATGGTGAAACCTGCCGTATTCAATGTCAGAAACATAATCATCGCATTCGATGCCTGTTCTTTATTCGGATTAATATCTTGCAATTCTTTCATTGCCTTCAACCCTAAAGGTGTTGCAGCATTATCCAAACCCAGCATGTTGGCAGAATAGTTCATTAAAATGCTGCCCATAGCTGGATGGTTTTTCGGAATTTCAGGAAATAAGCGACTGAAAAACGGACTGATTAATTTTGAAAAAATACGAATGGCACCGCCATTTTCACCCACTTTCATAATACCTAACCAGAAACACATTACGCCGGTTAGGCCTAAAGAAATTTCAAAAGCAGTTTTAGAAGAATCGGTAATGGCGTTTATTGTAGTTGACATTACAGTAGTGTCGCCAAGCACAATCATTTTAAATAAAACAATTATAAACGACAATACAAAAAATAAAATCCAGATATAATTTAAAACCATACAGTTGTTTTAATGACACCAATTTACAAATTTAATTAGCTAATTAGCTAATTAGCCAATTAATCAATAAATTTGTATTGTGAGCAAGAAATACGAACTGCCGGAAATTGTGAACCGCAAAGCGAAGTTTAACTACGAATTCCTAGAATCGTATAAGGCTGGTATGGTATTAACCGGAACGGAAATAAAATCTATCAAAGAAGGAAAAGTAAATATGGGTGATAGTTTTTGTTATTTGAGAAATGGTGAAATGTGGTTGAAAAACTTACATATTTCAATCTATAACTTTGGTAGTTATGCGAATCATGAACCATTACGTTTGCGTAAATTATTAATGACAAAAAAAGAACTGCACAAGCTGGAAGGCAAGATAAAAGAAAAAGGCCTGACCATCATTCCGTATAAAATATTTTTCAGCGAACGTGGCTTAGCAAAAATTGAGATCGTTTTAGCTAAAGGAAAAAAATCATTCGATAAACGGGAAAGCATTAAAGAGCGCGATACGGCAAAAGAAATTCAACGCGTAAAAAAGGCAGTGCGCTATTAAATCTACGTGTTTCCTTGTATTTCAAATTCAGTTTTTATTTTTATATTTAACGTATGAAAAGCATATTTTCTATTTACTTAGTACTTGCCACTTGTTGCTTGTTCGCCGATGTGCCGGGCAACAAACCGCGTCCGAGTTATGATATAAAAATTACAGGACTCAGTCAATACAACAATCATCTTTTTTTTGTTCAGCAAAACAATGTTGTTACATCTTTGAAAGATAGCAGTTCCATACACATTCAAGGTGGTTATGGTAAGCCGTTGTGTGCAGAGGTTTGGGCAATTAATAAAAATAATTTCTTGCATACTGACACCTTGCTGTTTTGTAGTGGCGATGCAAAAAAATCAAAAGAGATAATTCTAAACATTTACAAGCGTGATTTATCTTATACAGAAATTACTACTAACCAAAAGAATAAAAATACGATTCCATTTTCGGCTGTCAATAATAAAGTTGACAATGGTCCATTCAACAAAAATCATCTTATCATGTATTTAATTTCCGGATTGAGTTTGATGGTTTTAATCATGCTCCTATTCTTTATGTTGAAAAAGAAGAATAAAGGATTGAAAGTTCAAGGAAGTATATAATAATTGGTAAAAACAAGATGAATACTCCTTTATGTATGTTGGCATCTTCTAATCCGCCATTGTCTGATTCTATCCATGGAGAAAACCCCATAGCACAAGTTATAGTTCCTGTTTTTTCATTCTTAATTGTAATTATATTTTTCTATCTTGTTAATGGAAAAATGAAAAAATCATGAAAAAAATCATCTCACTATATAGTTTTTTTTTATTGCGGCAAACTGTATTTGCAGATATTCCGATCGACAATAACGGAAATAATATAACAGCATTCACGTACTTTAATTTTTTACCTTGGGTACTCGGAGTGCTCGGTGCATTAGGCATAATGGTTTTTATGTATGTATTAAAAAATGAGAAAAATGACGGCAAATAAACTTTATTTCTTGCTTTTTTTTGTATTGACAAAGTCTGCTGTTTTTGCTGATATTGCTTTGCAAAAACCGGAAAAACTACAGCCAACAAAATATTATTTTGCCAATGTAGACAGTTTTCCGGCATATCGTTTTTTTGTAAAAAAGAGCGTTAATTTTAAAACATATCGTATCAAACAAGATGCTGCTTTTCTTTTACAACCCAAAAGTAAAACAGGTGATGAGCGATTGGAAGTTTGGGCAGAGCGCAAAAGCGATCAAACAAAAAGCAGCTCATTTATATTGACTACAGTACAGCCTGCAGCCATCTATGGTGGTGATATCGCTTACATTGCTATTACATTTTCAATAGATAAAAATAATAAACTGACCTATAAAAGAACGGTGATGAAACCTGATTGTTACCGTAAGAAGGAGTGGGTGCTCGTCTTGTTTTTTGATTTTCCTGATAATCAAAAGCCATTGCTGCTTATATCAATTTTATCTTTGCTTGTGATGATGTCATTATTTTTTATATTCAGAATGAAAAATGGCAATGCTTATATTTAAATTTCTTTTACTAACCATTGCGATAGAAATTCCTGTTTATTTTTTATTCGACAGAAAGAAAATTCCATACACCGTTTTAATACTTATTCTGGCCAATTGTTTCACCTGGCCAATTTTGAATTTATTATATCAGACCACTACCATTCATTTGTTACTGTTAGAGTGCGGTGTTACCGTTGTAGAGGCATTTATTATTTATTTATTTTTAGGACAAAAACCAATCAAGGCTATGTTGATTTCATTGCTGCAGAATAGTATCACAACATTTGTAGGTATTTACATAAACAACATTAAGTTATAACAGAATAGCGCACTTTCTATAATTCGGCAGCTTCTCTGAAAGAAAATAAACCAATGAGCAATAAATATAAAATATCAATTCTGTTTGGTGCCGCGCATGGTATTAATGATTTTATTGCAGGATATTTACTGGCGAATTTGTCCGTTCATTCGGCAAACTGGCAACTCAATACGATGGCGTTTCTCGGCTACAGCATACTTGCTTTCGGAGGCCAATTGCCGGCGGGTTTGCTGGTCGATAAATTTAAACAGATAAAAAACTTCAGCCTTTTTGCGCTGGCATTATTAATCTTAACAATTAGTGTCTCTGGTTTTTCTGTTATTACAGCAATCATCTTTAGCGGCATCGCATCTGCATTTATACATGTTTGCGGCGGTGCAGCCTGTTATGTTTCAGATAATAAAAGCAATACACTTGCCGGAATATTTACATCGCCAGGTGTTATCGGTTTAATTTTAGGTGGAATAGTGGGCGCTCTGCAGTTCGATTATTTTTATGTATTTATTATTCCATTAGTGCTTTTATTTTTTTGGTTGTCGAAGATTCAGCTATCGGATTTTATTATTGTCGAACAACAAAAACAGGAATGTTTGCTGGAAACGCATGATTTTTTTATGTTGATTTTATTATTCGCGATTGCAATGCGCTCTTTGTTCTGGAACCTGCTTCATATGATGTGCTTTGACAATAATCAATGGTTGATTGGCTTAGGAGCAGCAGCAGCAACCGGTAAACTGGCAGGCGGTTTTTTAGCGGATAAACTACATTGGAAAAAATGGGTGCTGTTTAGCATTATTGGCGCAGTAGTTTTACTGAATGCTGGCAAAAACTCATTTCCAGTTTTTTGTTTGGGTGTTGCCTTGTTGCAAAGTGCCGTTCCGGTTACATTGGTATTAATGCAAAACTACCTGCAAAAAAGTCCTGCAACTGCGGCAGGACTTGCTTTAGGCACTGCTGTTTTATTAGCAGGAATACCTACCTATTTTGAACAATTCAGAATAGCTCAGGAACAAACACCTTTCATTATACTATTAAGCATAGTATTTCTGATTTCAAATTTCTGGTTTATCAGAAATTCAAAAAAGTCATTAGTTTAGCTCTGCTTCCAAATCTGTTTTGTGCAAAACCAAAATACTCAAACAGCAGAATAATACCACTACTGCTGAGGCAAACATTAGTCCGCCATCACCCAGAATGTTGATTTCTGACATCGTCAGGTGCATACAAATGGCACTAAACATCATCAGGCAGCCTAATATTGCACCGCGCCATGCCATTTTTGGAGCAAGCAACAATATTACGGTAATGCATTCCAATACCGCGACACCATACCTGCCTGCAGATTCCATGCCCAAACGCTGGAAAATGTAAACTGCAGATTCTGCTGAAGTAAATTTTAAAAATGCTGTATATCCGAAAATTCCGGCAGCTACTAAACGGGTTCCTATGTCCAGAAGTTTTACATTGTTTTTCATAGACATAAATTTTATACCTTAATGTGTAATTATTATTGATAATTGTCAAGCATAAAAGTGGATACGGTCAGTTCTATTTAGTATTCGGTTGAAATTGGCGTGTAGTTGGTAAACAAATGTCTGCAAATGAACTTTTTTTCTGATTTTATTTATTGAAGAAGGGCATATAAATCAACATAATTTCAAAAAAAAAGAGGAACCTAAGTTCCTCTTTGTATCTCTGATTAGTATTTTTAAGCGGTTATCAATCCTTCTGTAAGCACAGAAACATTGTTTTTTAACACTTCAACAATACCGCTTTTCATTTTGAATTCCTGTTTTCCGGAGCTGGTTTTGATTTTAACGGTTCCTTCAATAATCGATGCAATCATTGGAGCATGGTTATTTAATATTTCAAATTTACCGTTGGTGCCACAAAGTTGAACGGAGGTTACTTCTCCGGAGAAAACTTTTGATTCAGGTGTGAGAATGTCTAATTGCATTTTTTATGATTATTTTGCTTCAGCCAATAATTTTTTACCTTTTTCGATAGCATCTTCTATGGTTCCAACTAAGTTGAATGCCGCTTCAGGATACTCATCTACCTTACCTTCCATAATCATTTCAAAGCCTTTCAATGTATCTTCGATAGAAACGAATACACCTTTTAAACCTGTAAACTGCTCTGCAACGTGGAATGGCTGAGATAAGAAACGTTGTACACGACGTGCACGGTGAACAACTAATTTATCTTCTTCAGATAACTCATCCATACCTAAGATTGCGATGATATCCTGTAATTCTTTGTAACGTTGTAAAATCATTTTAACTCGTTGAGCAACACCATAGTGTCTTTCACCTAAAACAGCAGGATCTAAGATACGTGATGTAGAATCCAATGGATCCACAGCCGGATAGATACCTAACTCTGCAATTTTACGGCTTAATACCGTTGTTGCATCTAAGTGAGCAAAAGTTGTTGCAGGAGCCGGATCCGTTAAGTCATCCGCAGGTACATACACCGCTTGAACAGAGGTGATAGAACCAGATTTTGTAGAGGTAATACGCTCTTGCATTAGACCCATTTCTGTGGAAAGCGTTGGTTGGTAACCTACCGCTGATGGCATACGACCTAATAAAGCCGATACTTCAGAACCTGCCTGTGTGAAACGGAAGATATTATCTACGAAGAATAAGATATCACGACCTTTTCCATCTCCGTCACCATCACGGAATTGCTCTGCAATCGTCAAACCGGACAAAGCAACACGCGCACGTGCACCAGGAGGCTCGTTCATCTGACCGAAAACCAGTGTTGCTTTTGATTCTTTTAATGCTTCTTTATCTACTACTGACAAATCCCAATCACCTTTTTCCATAGAGTGTTTGAAAGCTTCGCCATATTTAATTACATCTGATTCTAAGAACTCACGTAATAAGTCATTTCCTTCACGTGTTCTTTCACCCACACCGGCAAATACGGATAAACCACCATGACCTTTGGCAATATTATTTACCAATTCCATAATTAATACGGTTTTACCAACACCGGCACCACCGAACAAACCGATTTTACCACCTTTTGCATATGGTTCGATAAGGTCAATTACTTTAATACCTGTAAATAA
>JBIKPT010000231.1:0-3562 GCA_044357355.1 Chitinophagales bacterium | reverse complement strand
CAGTTAAAGATTACATCTTCCATGGTGAACAGCGGCAATATGTCGGAAGCAATACAGGAAGGTTTTGAGAAATCTTTGAAAGGAAATGTTGCGCCATTGAAAGCAAAGATTGATGCTTTTATCGGAACATTCTCCAAAGAAGCCATTAAAGAAGGTGATTTATTTTTGCTGGATTATGTGCCGGGAACCGGTTTGAAAGCTTTCAAAAACGGCAAACTGGTCACCACAATTGAAGGAGAAGATTTCAAAAAGGCGTTATTGGGCATCTGGCTGGGCAGCGATCCGGTGGATGCCGCGCTTAAAACAGGATTATTAGGTAATTAAAATAATTGTCTAAAGAGAATTAATAGAGCCATCAGGAATCTTAATTCCAGACAGTAATTACATCAAACCACCAAAAACCAGCGCCCATTGGGCAAAGCCTGCTATACCGCCTAAAACGGCTCCTACTAATATTAAGATCCATTCTTCTTCTTCAAAAGCTGGCCTTAATACCCCAACAAAATCTTTTGGTGACATGGCATTCATTCGTTCAAAAAGCAGAGATTTTATATTAAATGACTGATCCAGCGTACCGTACAGATTTCTGAGGTTTAAAGGAAGTCTGAAAACAAAATCTTTAATAATAAGTTGTTTAATTTCATCATATCTTTTCGGAGCAATCAGCATGGCTATATTGTTTACATTTCCATCAGTCATTTGCTGCAGAGTTTCTTTTACATGTTTTTCAATTAATCCGTACATGGCTTCACCGCCGTTTTCATCCAGCATAAATTCCCAGATGTTTTCAGCAGTTAATATTTTTTTAGAGACAAAATCAGCATATTCTTCAGATACTTCTTTTTGACGTTTAATAAATAATCCCTGAATCTTCCAGAACAGGAAGCGTATTTCGTTTTCCGGTTTAAATATAAGTTTAAGAGCCAGCCAGTTTGTGATATAACCAACTATTATACCTGCTACCGGTAAAGTCCATGCTGCCGGATAATAATGCCAGGCCAGCATTTGCGGAATTCCGAAAAGCAAACCAAACCAAAATCCGCTATATTCAATAAACTTAAATTCGGCCTTACCGCAGCGCATAAATAAATCATTCAGTAATTCTTTATCTATGAGTATGGCCTCAATGTACATTTTTTTAAAATTCAATAATTTTTCATGATCCGATTTGATTTCATTCAGCATGGATACTATTGTTTTGGGAATATCGTCCTGTGTTCTGTCGAAAATAATTTTTTTAATATTTACAGGGATTCTGCTCCAGATAGCCGGAATTTTTGATGACATAGCATGATTAACTACCTTTTCGGTTAATGTTCTCATTTGAGGTGACATGGATTTTGCCACTTCTTCGGCATTCATTCGTTCGAAGATTTCTTCTACCTTTATTAACTTTTCAGTCATTAAATCAACACCAATGCGTGCCATTTTACCGGCATTCGCCGGAATTATACCTTGCCAGCCTATTTTTAACTTCCCGATTCTTATTCCTGTAAATTCTAAAGGTTTAAAAGTCATTTTAATAGCCTGCCAATTGGTAAACCAACCAATAAATCCTGCTACAAAAGGAATAGTGAATAGTTTTACCCAATAGATATGCTCGTTCAGATATAACAGAATTTGATCCATGAGATGGATGAAATTAAGAAGAATTGATGGATTTTAATAATTAGTTGAGTGTATTCCAGATTAAGTATTTAGAATTTATCTGCATTTTATAAAAAATACTTTTTTTACCTAAAACAGCTGAATTTTATAAATTTTATGTTATTAAACACAACACAAAGAAACGTATTAAAATAGTGCAATTGCTTTTGACTTTGAATGTACGCTTGCTTTATGCAATCGTCACATCTTTATCTAAATAGACATCTTGTATTGCATTTAACAGGACAACACCATCGTTTACAGGTTTCTGGAAAGCTTTTCTGCCGGAGATTAAGCCCATACCACCGGCTCGTTTGTTCACAATGGCTGTTTCTACGGCTTCTGCTAAATCTGTTTGTCCTTTGCTTTCGCCGCCGGAGTTGATTAAGCCGTTTCTTCCCATATAGCAATTTGCCACCTGATACCTGCACAAATCAATCGGATGGTCAGTTGTCAGTTCAGAATATACCTTTGGATGTGTTTTGCCAAATTTCAAGGCATTATAGCCACCGTTGTTCGTTGGTAATTTTTGTTTTATGATGTCTGCCTGAATGGTCACACCTAAATGGTTGGCTTGTGAAGATAAATCCGTGGAAGTATGGTAATCTATGCCGTCTTTCTTGAAATCGTTACTTCTTAAATAACACCATAATATGGTAGCCATACCAAGCTCATGTGCATATTCAAATGCTTTTGCCACTTCCACAATTTGTTTACGTGATTCCGGTGAACCAAAATAGATAGTTGCACCAACAGCTACTGCACCCATATTCCAGGCATCTTTTATAGTTCCGAACATGATCTGGTCAAATGTATTTGGATAAGATAAAAATTCATTATGGTTGATTTTTACAATAAACGGAATCTTATGGGCATATTTTCTTGCCACTGATCCTAACACGCCATAAGTGGACGCTACGGCATTGCAACCACCTTCGATAGCAAGTTTTACAATGTTTTCCGAGTCAAAATATATAGGGTTAGGAGCGAAGCTGGCGCCAGCGCTGTGTTCAATTCCCTGGTCTACCGGTAAAATAGAAACATAACCTGTATTGGCTAAGCGGCCGGTGCCGTATAATTGCTGCAAACTGCGTAATACCTGAGGATTACGGTTGCTTTGAATCCATACTTTCTCAATAAAATCAGCACCCGGCAGATGCAGTAAAGATTTATCGATGGTTTTACATTCGTGGTCTAATAAGAATTTTGCTCTTTCTTCGCCTAAAAGGTCGGTATATTTACTCATTGTCAGTAGATTTTAACGAGCGCAAAGATAAATAAAAGTAGTGAGTAGTAAGATATGAAAGCAGAGAAAATATCACCAAATTAAAAATGAAGCCATTTTATTGCAGCCAAATAGGATAAAACAGCCACAGTCCCGGTAAGTACGGTTCCCCAGGCAATATCTACGAATACCACAATTAACGGCCATTGTTTGATCGTTGCCATATTGGTTAAGTCATAGGTAGCGTAGCAAAGAAATCCCAGAATTGCGCCATTCAATAAAACCATTTTCCAGTTGCCACCATCCAATCCGGGAAGTATTGAAAAGTATAAGATACCGGCAATATAAATCAGATAGAATATTATGGCAGGAGCCCAGTTTACCTCACCTGTGAAAATAAAACTTAATTTATCGCGATAAAAGTTTTTAGCGATGACACCGAGCCAAAGCATATCTACGGCAAAGAAAATCAATGTAGTGATTAAAAAAAGTAGTATGTATTTCATGTAACTATAACGGTTTATCTAACATTTTGTTTAATTATTCGATTTAATAATTCACTTAAGTATAAAGGAGCGTCTGCAATTTTACTGCCGTACCATGAAAAATATTCACCATCTACTAAAAGTATTTTAGCGGTTGGCAGCTGTTCCTGAATTTCTTTAATATGCTGTTGAGAAAATGGATAAG
>JBIKPT010000076.1:0-12410 GCA_044357355.1 Chitinophagales bacterium | reverse complement strand
TAATTAACCAAAACAAATAAGAAATTTTTAAAAGGAAGTTTTCCATTTTCAAATTTTCAAATTTTCAAATTAACACATTAGCTTGATACCTAAAAGACGACCATTTATTCCGAAGAAAAGAGAAACGGAACACAGATTAAACAGAGATATACGCGTACCTGAAGTACGTTTGGTAGGCGAAGAAATTGAGCCTGGAGTTTATCCGATTGAAGAAGCACTTCGTTTAGCCAAAGAACAGGAAGTAGACTTAGTGGAAATTTCTCCGAAGGCAGTGCCACCGGTTTGCCGTTTGGTCGATTACAACAAATTCCTGTACGACAAGAAAAAGAAAGACAAAGAAATTAAGGCGAAGCAAAAGAAAACGGAAGTTAAAGAAATTCGCTTTACGCCAAATACAGATGACCACGATTTAGAATTTAAACAAAAACACGCTCAGAAGTTTTTGCAGGAAGGTTCAAAAGTTAAAATCTACGTACAATTTAAAGGACGTGCCATTCAGTTTAAAGACAGAGGTGAATTGGTATTATTACAATTTGCGGAAGCTTTAAAAGAGTTTGGTGTTTTGGAAGCCATGCCAAATCTGGAAGGTAAAAAGATGATTGCTTACATCGCACCTAAGAAAAAAGGATAATTCTACCAACAAACGTTTATATTTTACCATGATTTTACATAGCAAAAGGTAAAATCATAGGAAAAAAGTCGTATCTTTGCACCCTATTTTGAAGTTTTATAACCACTAAATTGCATCTTTATGCCTAAAATGAAAACAAATTCAAGCGCGAAAAAGCGTTTTAAAGTTACCGGAAGCGGTAAAATTAAGAGAGCGCACGCTTACAAACGACATATTTTAACTAAAAAATCTACAAAACAAAAAAGAAACCTGACTGGTACTACCATCGTTAAAAAATGCGATGAAGGTAATATCAAGTCTTTGTTGTGTATGAACTAGTTGATACCCTGATCCTGAAACGAGTTCAGGATGACGATAAAGAAATAACGACATAAGGCAAGGCATCGCCGATGGTCATATTGTTAACACTTAAAAATAAAAAGTTATGCCACGTTCAGTAAATTCAGTCGCTGCCAAAGACAGAAAAAAGAAAGTATACAAATTGGCCAAAGGTTATTACGGAAGACGTAAAAATGTTTGGACAGTTACAAAAAACGCCGTTGAAAAAGGTTTAACGTATGCTTTTGTTGGCAGAAAATTAAAGAAAAGAGATTTCAGAAGCATGTGGATCGTTCGTATCAATGCTGCTGTTCGTCCTTATGGTTTATCTTATTCAGTTTTCATGAATAAGATTGCTACAGCAGGAATCGACATCAACCGTAAAGTATTGGCAGATTTAGCCTTAAATGATCCGAAAGCTTTTGAAGCCATCGTAAATCAGGTTAAATAACATAACTGCTTAACCAGTTTAAAATCCCGACTTGCTAGTCGGGATTTTTTTTGGAATTATTTTTGTAGATTGGTGTTGATGAAATTGTTTCTATCCATACTTTTACTATTTAATACTGCCAGTATCTCTTATGCTGATGATAAAAACCTGCTGTTTCCAACTTTTAAATTATTAAAAATGGATAGCAGTACTTATCTAACGAATCAGGATATTGCAAATAATAAAAATACTATTTTCATCAACTTCAGCCCTATCTGCGACCATTGCGAGCGCACCATTAAGAGCATTCTCGACAATATTACAAAATTCAGTGAAACACAGTTTATACTCACCTCTTTTGAATCATTCAGTTCTATCCGAAAATTATATTTTGATTATAGTTTACACACGTACAGTTCTGTTTTCATCGTTCAGGAAACCGATTATTCACTGACAAAACAAATTCAATATTCAAGTTTTCCTTGCCTGATAGTTTTTGACAAACAACAGAAATTCATTAAAAAAATTGAGGAAGAAAGCAATGCAAAAACCTTACTCAAAGTGCTAAATATAAAAACTAAATAATCTGTACAGACATTCAACAAGTGTGATCTAACAACAAACGTTTTCTCTTATTTCACCAATGTATTGCTCAATCTCTTCAATTCAATTTCTGCAATTTTTGCATTGAACCTGGCAATAATAACATTATACAATGCATCTTCGTAGCTGCTTTGTGCCTGTTTAATTTCAACGGAATTTGACTGGTTTAACCGAAATCGCTCCATAGTGACCAATACGTTTTCTTCCGCTACTTTCACATTTTCTTCATTTAATTTCAATGCTTTAGCTGCGAATTCAAAATTCTTATATGCTGTTATAATACTAGCATCCAGATCATTCTTCACCTGATCTAACAATATTTGTTGTGTGGCAATATTTACGGCTGAAGACTCGAGTTGTTTTTTCACTCTGCCACCATTAAAAACCGGAACCAATGCATTTAAACCAAATGTTGGTCCGTAAGAACGATTAAATAATAGCAAACCGGCTCTGCTGTTATTTTGTGTGAAGCTGTAACCTGAACTGAAATTAATGGAAGGCAATCGCTGTGCATTGGTTTCTTTATGCTGCAGTTTCGCAATTTCAATATTTTTCATGGCTGATTTAATGGCAAAATTATCTGTCAGTACGGTGTCTTTAATGGTTTGTAAATCGGGTACATCATTCACTTCAATAGTATCAATCACATCAAACTCAGTTGCAGCATCTCTTCCAATCAGTTGGTTCAACGCTGCTTTCGACTGTTGCAAAATTGTTTCCTGTTGCAAGATATTTACCTGCTGCGCTGAATAGTCTACTTTAGCCTGCAACAACGGTGTTTTATCACTATAGCCAACATCCAGTTTTTTTTGTGATAATTTGACCCGTTCATCAGAAAGTTCTGCAGAAATATTCAATGCTTTTATTTGTTGTTTTTGCCGGACAACTCCATAATAAGCAGACAATACCTGTGCAACTGTATTCTGAATCTGATTCTTCAATTGAATTTCACCTAATGCCTGAAGTGCTGCTAATCTGTCTTTAGCTGCAAACATACGCATACCGTCAAATATTGTCCAATCTATATTTAACGCAGCATTGAATGAATTTATCGGCACCCAGTTTCTTTGCACTTCCTGACCTGTGGTAAATTTCTGATTGATATTATTTAAATTAAACACATCACCTGCTGTTACATTAATAATGGGCAACATGCCTGCCGTTGCTTTGTTGTTATTGATTTTTGCAATATCCGCTTCATTTTTTGCAAGCATAATATCGAAATTCTTACTGATAGCAAGCGCAACCGCATTTTCAGGAGTCAGCAATTCCTGTGCTTTCATGGAAGTGAAAGTGATGCTGAAAATGATAAGTGCTATTATCTTTATTAATTTCATTTTCTAATTTTTTAAACTAAACACATAGGAATAGATTTTTACAATGTGTAAATATATTTTAAACCTCTTCTATACTAACTTTTGTTTTGGACATGTACGAATACATCGCCGGCACCACAAACAACGTTAATAATAAAGAAAACAGGATACCGCCAATAATTACTATACCTAAAGAAACACGACTGGTGGAACCTGAGCCAAACGCCACTGCAATTGGCACTGCACCTAATGCCATTGCTAAACTTGTCATTAAAATCGGTCGCAAACGCATGGCCGCAGCATGTGTTGCCGCTTCAGCCGTACTCATGCCTGCTTTTCGTTGATGATTGGCAAATTCTACAATTAAAATACCATTTTTGGTGACTAAACCAATCAACATAATCATTCCAATCTGGCTGAAAATATTGAGCGTTTGACCGAAAATCCAAAGAGACAATAATGCACCGGCCAAGGCCAACGGTACGGTAATCATGATTATAAACGGATCTATGAAACTTTCAAATTGCGCTGCTAATACCATATAAATAAATACTAAGGCAAGAATTAATGCGAACATTGTGTTGGAAGAACTTTCTGCAAAGTCTCTGGAAGAACCGGACAAGGAAGTTGTGAATGATTCGTCTAAAACTTGCTTAGAAATGCGTTCCATTTCTTTAATGCCATCTCCTACCGTTTTTCCGGGTGCCAGGCCTGAGGATACGGTTGCAGATTTGTAACGGTCAAAATGATAACGCTGTGGTGGTTTTGCCAGCTCTTCTATCGTAATTAAATTATCCAGTGAAATTAATTTTCCTGAATTACTGCGAACATAAATTTGTTTTAAATCTTCCGGTTTATTTCGTTCGCTGTATGAATTCTGTCCAATAATCTGATATTGTTTTCCATCCTTCAAAAAATATCCGAATCGTCTTCCGCTCATGGAGAATTGCAATGTTTGTGCGATATCTAAAACGGAAACACCGGAAGCTGTTGCTTTTTCTTTGTCAATAATTATTTCTACTTCTGGTTTATTGAATTTCAAGTTAACATCAAATCCAACAAAAACGGGACTTTTGGCAACTTCATCCATAAATTTTGGAATAGCTGTTTGAAGTTTTTCAAAATTAAAATTTTGAATTACAAATTGCACCGGCATTCCAAAACGTCCGGAACCTACCGATATTGTTTGTTCCTGAATTACAAATGCTTTTCCTAAATTAAACTTGGAGAAATTTTTACCGAGATACTGTGCTATTTCATCCTGAGATTTAGTTCTGTCTTTTTTCTCTTTTAAACGAATACGCATGAATGCAGTATTGGCAGCACCTGAGCCAATAAAACCAGGTGAAGTAACACTCAATGCAATGCGTTGTTCCGGCACGGAATCCATCACAAATTGTGTTACTCTATCTACATAACTTTGCATCGCCGTATAGGATGTTCCTTCAGGTGCCGTCATCGATACACGAAAGGTACCTCTGTCTTCCATCGGTGCTAATTCTGATTGCAGACTTTTTCCTATGAAATAAATTAACACGAAACATACACCAATTATTAAAAAAGAAACAGCTCGAACTTTCATAAAAGCACCTAACATGTCTTTATAACCATCATCTAATCCTTTGAAGAACGGTTCAGTTTTATCATAAAACCACGAATTCTTGTGTACTTTTCTTCCTAAGTAAACGTTTAACACCGGTGTTAAGGTAAGTGAAACAAATGCAGAAATTAAAACAGCACCAGCCACTACAATTCCAAATTCTTTAAACAAGCTTCCGACAAAACCCTGCATAAATACAATGGGTAGGAACACAATCGCTAATGTGATGGAAGTTGACATGACGGCAAAGAAAATTTCTTCAGAACCTTCACGTGCTGCCTGCATTTTAGGCATTCCGGATTCCAGTTTTTTAAAGATATTTTCCGTAACTACAATTCCATCATCCACCACTAATCCGGTTGCTAATACAATTGCCAGCAAGGTCAATACGTTAATCGTAAATCCGAACAGATACATGATAAAAAATGCACCAATTAAAGAAACCGGAATATCTATTAGCGGACGTAATGCAATTATCCAATCTCTGAAAAACAGGTAAATAATTAAAACCACGAGCACGATGGAAATAAATAAGGTTTCTTTTACTTCCAAAATGGAATTCTTAACAAAGACTGTATTATCTAATGCAATATTCAGTTTGACATCTTTGGGAACTTCTTTTTTTATTTCTTCCAGTCTTTTATAAAACTCATCGGAAATTTCCACATAGTTGGCACCCGGCTGCGGAACCAATGCCAATGCCACCATGCCTACCGCACTTTCCCTTAAGCTGGTTTCAAAATTTTCTGTACCTAAAACGGCATAACCAACATCTTTTAAACGAACCGTTTGTCCATTTACATCTTTTATAATGATATTATTAAACTCTTCTTCCGTATTTATTCTGCCTAGTGTGTTGACGGTTAACTCTGTGCTGGTACCGGAAATTTTACCGGAAGGCAATTCCACATTTGTTCGATTCAGTGCATTTTGCACATCAATAGCTGTTAACTGATAAGCCGCTAGTTTCTGCGGGTCAAACCACAAACGCATTGCATAATTTTTTTGTCCCCAAATCTGAATGGAACTGACGCCCGGAATTGTTTGTAATCGTTGCTGCAGCACGTTCACCGCGTAATCTGTCAATTCTAAAACATTCTTACTTTCGCTCTGCACCGTCATTGAAATAATAGCATCTGAGTTGGCATCAGCTTTAGAAACCACCGGAGCAGCATCTATATCTTGCGGCAATAAACGTAACGCCTGCGATACTTTATCACGTACATCATTTGCAGCCGTCTCCAGATCCGCAGACAAATCAAACTCTACAGTTATATTGGAAGAACCCTGATTACTGGCTGATGAAATTGTGCGAATGCCTTGTACACCATTAATTGCATTTTCTAATGGCTCCGTAATTTGAGATTCAATAATATCAGCATTTGCACCGGTGTAATTGGTTCGTACTGTAATTACAGGCGGATCAATGGACGGATATTCTCGAACACCTAAAAAAGTATATCCAATAACACCAAACAAAATAATGATAACATTCATTACTATGGCAAAAACCGGGCGTCGTAAACTTACTGAAGGTAAACCCATTTTTAATTATTGAATTGTAGCGTTAGAGAATTAAAAAATGTCATGCTATATTATTTTACAGTTGATCGTGTTGTTGTTTTGGTAATCTTAACCGACATACCTGGCTTTACCTGCAATAATCCAGTCAGCAACACGGTATCACCTGCATTTAACCCACTCAGAACCTGAACTTCGCTTTCTGTCCGAACACCAATTTCTATGTTTACAAATTTTGCTTTACTGCTGTCCGTTACTACAATTTTAATTGCTTTATCATCCGGAATCACCGCACTGCTTGGTATCATGATGGCATTTGGAGTTTCCTTTAATTTAAGTTGAACTTTAACGTATGCACCAGGAACCAACTTTGAAATGGCTTGTTGAATGACAGCACGAACTTTCAAATTACGGGTCATTTCATCAATATTCGGTTCTATTGCCATGACCTTAGCTGTAAACGGCTGTTCAATTCCAGCTACACTGCATTGCATATTGTCGCCAACTTGAATCACACCGGCATATTTTTCAGGTAGTGATACATCCATTTTCAGCTGACTGATATTCTGGAGCGAAACCACTACCGTTGCCGGTGAAACGTAAGCACCTAAACTGATATTTCGTAATCCAAGCTTACCGGAAAATGGAGCACGCAATTCTGTTTTTGCAATCTGCACATTGAGTAACTGAATATCTGCGTTTATATTATTAACCACATTGTCCGCAGCATCATATTCAGCCTGTGAAACGCCTTTTACTTTCAATAATTCTGCTAATCTTGATAAATTACTTTGAGCAATTTTAAGCTGTGTTTTTAATTTAAAAACCTGCGCTTGCAAATCAGCATCATTTATTTTCATCAGCAATGTACCTTTAGATACAATTGCACCTTCTTTAATATTCAGATACGTAACGCGACCTGATACTTCCGGTTGTAACTGCACTTCATCTTGTGCTAAGACAGTACCGTTTGCACTTAAATTATTTGACAGTTTAGAATATTCTGTGACGAAACCTGCAGCCATTAATGTTTGCGGACCACCTTTTCCCATTGGTGCTGTTTTAGCAGCTACTTCTTTGTTCTTTGTATATTTTACATAGGCCAATACAGCGACGAGCAATAGCAAAGAACTGAAAAAAAATATTTTTCCTTTTGTCATTTTCAGGAGTTTAGATCATTTATAGAATGGATGAATCGTTGTAATGCGTTTTTAAAAACAAGAAGTGCTTTTTCATTGCCAGACTTTATCTTATTAGCCATATTCATAGAGATAAATCCATGAATAATGGCAATGAGATTATCGGTTAATTCGAGATTGTATCCTTCAGAACGTTTTGCTTTTTTATTCAGCAGTTTAAAGGCAGGATGGTAATAATCCATTACCGTATTATTGATTTTAATACTGCTGTCATTTTGCAGACAGACAGCACCCTGAAGATTAAACATCACCTGATAAATTTCCGGATGTTCAATGGCAAAATTCCACCAGGTAAGCGCGTATTCCAGCAATCTTCGTTCCGGTGTATTATATTTTTTATCAACTTCTTCAAACAACTTAAACACCTGTACAAACCCATCTTTACGTAAAGACTGAAGTATCATTTCTTTACTTTCAAAATATTGATAAACTACAGGAGCCGTGTAGTGAATCTGTTCACAGATTTTACGTATCGTCACATTTTGCCAGCCATCTTTTGCAGCAATATCTTTCGCCACATCCAGAATTTGCTGACGCAACTCTTCTTTTTCCTTTCGTCTTCTTTCTTTAATTGCCATTTTAGTTAACTAAGTTAATTTTTATAACAAAGTTAAATTTAAAATGTTTTAATTGTTTTGTTTTACATCAAAAAGACAAGTTAGAAACTTATTTTTTCAAGGAAGATTCTGATTCCAAGATTTCGAAGAATTTATCGACTAGCGGCTGCATCAAAGCATCCACTCTGTTTTTGATGATAAATTTTGGAATCAACCCTAATACACCTAAGTCTGCTTCTAAATGTAATTTTGTAAAAACCGTGCCGTTTTTATTTTCTCTCATGGTTACTTCCACTTTTTGATGAAAAGGATACATATCACATTTGCTGGTCATTTTTTCAAACTCTTTGAATTCTGTTACCGTATATTTCACATTTAAATGAAACCCTAAAAAGATTTCTTCTTCATTATAGGTTGAGCCAACTATGCCGGGCTTTTTATCCAGCCAGACACATTTATCCATAAAGTGAATCCAATCCGGTCGTCTTTCAATTTCTGTAATTAATTTCCACGCTTCTTCTTTGGTGCATTTAATGTTGTTAGTGTATTCAAAAGTCATCTGCTTATGTTAATTTAAGGTTGAAAATTATTCTTTATGCTGATTTTTCCAGGCATACACCATAAGTAGCATTTTATCATAATTTTTAATGCCGTCCTTTATGCCTAATAGTTTAAGATAACTATTATTTATAGCATCACCTAAAAATCCTGTTTTAAACGTATGGCTCTCATAATATTTTTTTATTTCATCCAGATCTTTTTGTACAACACGCGGCATAGCCTTGTTGATGGAGTCATAAACATCTTCATTTCTGTATTTTAAATCAGACAAAAGATATAATAAATAGTTTAATTCACCGCTGTATTGAAGTGCTAAATTACCTGATTGTTTACAGCTGACATATGCGAAAAGATTACAGGCAGCTTCTTCTGTAAATCCGTTTCCATGAGCCATTTCGTGAATCATATAAAACGGTTTTTTGGAATAATACACCGCATCATCCACATTTCCTTCACCAACAAATGGTAAGTATTGGCCACCGATACTGAATACGAGCAACATATCATCCAGCAAAAACCTTCCTCTGATTTTTTTGCTGAACGGATAATTATATTGCTGCAAGGTACTATTCAATGCATCTCTGCTGGTTTGTTCAATTTTATTAATAAATGCAATTTGGGGAATTGAATTCGTGTCTTTTTTCAACATTTTACGAATACGTGTCAGTTCCGTAATGGTTTCTTGTGTCTCTTCAGATAATTTTTCTTGTGTTATCGGCTCAACGGATAAGTGCAATTTCTCTTCTACCGGTATTCTGCCGTAATTAAAACCCCAAAGTATAAAAAACAGTGTAATTATGAAAGCGACAAAAGAAAGCATCTTAAACAAACGCTGTAAAACCGGCTGTGGTTTTTCTCTGAAAAAATGCAATATCCATTTTAAAACAACAACGACGAGAAATCCGACAAAAAGATAAAAAGACGGAAATGGTAATTTGCCAAATGTGCCGTCCAGTAATTTTCTTATAAACAGGAAAATACCGGTTGAATAATACGTTTCAATAAAAGAAGCCGGCAACATATACAGCAATAAAAAACAGACAGTTGCTGAAATAATCCATTTCCATTTGCGAATTTGCTGAAACATCGTAACAATATAAAAAAAATAGAACACAGATTCAACAATTCGTCTAATTTGAACTATTAAAGAATCTTAATTTTACCCGATTTTTATTCAAATCGAATCGCCTTCATTGGTGAAATACGACTTATGAGTTTTGCTGGCAACAATACAATTACCGTACAAATTACCAAAGTACCGATGTTAATTAACAGAATTGCGCCAATATTAAAATAAACGGGTGCTTCACTTAAATAATAATTTTCTTCGTTGAGTTTTATAATACCGGTAAAATGCTGCAACAGGCAAATGCCTAACCCAAATATATTTCCCCAAAATAACCCATTTAGGATAATATAAGCGGCATTGTACAAAAATACTTTTGTAATGCTTTTGTCGTTTGCACCCATCGATTTTAGAATACCAATCATATTGGTTCTGTCCAGAATTAAAATAATCAATGCAGTAATCATGTTTAAGACTGCTACCAACACCATTAATCCTAAAATGAGGTATTCATTAATTTTTTGCAAATCCAGCCATTCAAATATATTACGGTTAATTTCTTTCATGGTTTGAGCATTCACCTGTTGATCGACATACTTATAATAAATGGAATCCTTGAATGCATCCATTCTGTCCATATTTTTCAACCGAACTTCATAGCCTGCCACTTCATTATCTTTCCATTGATTCAAATCACGCAGCAATTGAATATCCACTAAGGCATATTGCTTGTCATATTCTTCCAAACCAGTATGAAATATACCGCATACTTTTAGTTTTCTTCCTATCGGTGCGGCTAAGTCTTTTCGAATAAAATACGCTATAACATTATCATCTACTTTCAGGTGTAAGCGTTTTGCAGTTGACCTGGAAATCATAATTTCTTTAACGGCAGCCGTATCTTTAAATACAAGCATTCGTCCTTCTTTCAGATAGGTTTGAATTTTTTTCCAGTCATATTCTTTATCTACGCCTTTCAATGCAATGCCATCAATTTCTGTTTTAGATTTTAAAATTCCTGCTTTGATAATAAACGGTGCCACATTGCTAACATCATTAGCTTTTCGTATTTTATCTAATTGCACTTGTTCCTTTCTAAGAGGTGTCGATTCAAAAGATTCATTATTATCAAAATTGGTGATATGCACTTCACCCCAAAATCCAAAAATACGTTCTTTTATTTCTTTTGAAAATCCGGAAACCATACAGGTAGAGACAATCATAACGGCCAGACTGAGTGCTATGGCAACAATAGCAATACGGATTATAAACCTGGAAAACGATTTTTTATCACCTAAGGCTAAGCGTCTGGCTATGAAGAGTTCGAAATTCACGTTGAGTTATTAACATCAAAAGTATTTCTTTCCTTTTGTATTACCAACTCCAATACCAATCTTTAGCATAATATTTGTAATCACTTTATAGTATGAAAAAAATAGTTGCTTTTATCTATTGTGCATTTTTTGCAATCAGCTTATTGTCAGCCAAAGATGTTATCGTCGGTGCAGAACGTCTAGACCAATATTTACCAATATTGAAAGGTAAATCTGTTGGTTTAGTGGTTAATCAGACTTCCATTATTGGAAAAACACATTTACTGGATACTTTGCTCAGTTTAGGTATAGATGTACAACTGGTTTTTGCACCGGAACATGGATTTCGAGGCACCGCAGATGCCGGCGAGCACGTAAAAAACGGAGTTGATCCCAAAACGAAGACATCAATTGTTTCTTTGTATGGTGACAATAAAAAGCCAAAATCCGGACAATTGAAGGATTTAGATATTCTGGTATTCGATATTCAGGATGTTGGTGTTCGTTTCTATACCTATATTTCTACACTGCAATACGTGATGGAAGTTTGCGCTGAAAACAGGAAGCCATTGGTCATTTTAGACCGTCCGAATCCAAATGGACACTATGTGGACGGACCGGTTTTAGACACGCAAAATCGCTCATTTGTAGGTATGCAACCCATTCCGGTGGTGCATGGAATGACCATTGGTGAATATGCTAATATGCTGAACGGTGAAAAATGGCTTGAAAACAAGCTGCAATGTACACTTACGGTGATACCATGCTTAAATTACGACCATAAAACATTTTATTCGTTGCCGGTAAAACCTTCACCCAATTTACCGAATATGGCTGCGATTTATCTTTATCCAAGCTTGTGTTTCTTTGAAGGAACCAATAACGTGAGTTTAGGACGAGGCACCGATAAGCCTTTTCAAATATATGGAAGTGATGTATTTCCTGCCAGTTTACCATTCTCATTCACACCAAAATCTGTAGATGGAGCAAAAAATCCACCTTTGCTAAATAAAAATTGTTTTGGATATGATTTAAGTGCTATTCCTTTAGATACCCTGCGAAATCAAAAATTCACCTTGAGTTATTTATTAAAAGCTTATGCGCATACAAAAGATAAAGCCATGTTTTTCAATGATTTCTTTATAAAACTGGCTGGAAAAGGAAATCTGAAAGATAAAATCCAAAAAGGTATCAGCGAAAAAAATATAAGACAAAGCTGGAAGTTGGAATTAGCTAAATTTAAAGTAACTCGAAAAAAATACCTGCTGTATCCTGATTTCAATTAGCCTATAAAT
>JBIKPT010000075.1:0-12417 GCA_044357355.1 Chitinophagales bacterium | reverse complement strand
CAAGCTGAAATATCATACAAATAGGAGCTTTTCTCAGCATTCGCTTTTAATTCACTATGTGTCAACAGGTATGATTCAGGAACTCTGTATGGCTGATAAAAACCTAAAAAAGAAGCAGGTTTTTGTTGATGATTACAGAGCATCTTTGTCGTAATTAAATTAGCTTTATCAAGTGTTTTAAAATAATTATCTGCTAAGGATTGATGCCATTTTACTTGATTTTGTTCAAATGAATGCCTGAATTTCTTGATACCGGAAACTAACCTGTGCTTTTTTTCCAGTTCTCCGAAAAGAGCAGAATATTTAATTAAAAACAAACGCCAGGCCGGACATTCATGCTTGTAATAATAATTGAAAGGATAACCAGGTCGCGGATCGTAATATAAAGGTTGAATATTCTCGTTATAACCACCATAAAATATAACCAAATCAATTTTATAATTCAAAAATTGCTCTACCAAAGCATGAAGATGCTGGTTGTGATTAGAACTTACAACAGAACAATTGGCAATAAAAATATCTTTATGTAATGTAGATTTTAATTCATTTTCCACTATTTGAGCGATAGTTGGATTTCCGTAATATCCGGTAGAACCACCAAAAAACAAGATTTTAATGGCAGAATCCGATGCTTCACTGATTGACTTTCCTCTGTAACCAAATTTATTATGATCTAATTCAAAAGGCTTACCTGTAAATTCAATGTAAGGCACGTCAGAACGTTCTTGTTTAAATTCTTTAGTATCATAATTAAAGCCTAAATGCAAGATCAATCTACACAGGAAAAAATCTATTAAACAGAACATCACTAAAAACACTACTAAATAGCGCAAAGATATCTTAAATAGCATTTTCATATCTTATTTATCGAACATGAATATAATGAAAATTGACTTTGTTTTATGTATTGATTCATAATTACAAGAAATAAAATATGTACCTGACAGGCGGTTGATAACAGATAATAGCCATAACTTACCTAATTTTAATTATTGTACATTCGGCAGATATTGTGTAAATTTACAATTATACATTTTTATGATTCGCACTCCAAAGATATCACTTATTAAAGACGCGAAAGCAAATGACGATTTTTTTGAAAAAGGTTTTGCCAGACATGGTCAGATAAGTACTGAAGCTTTAAATGAAATTCTTGAATTAAACAAAAAGCTAAGTATTCCTGATTATTTCGGTTGTGGTTTTAATGTTGGTATGAATACCGACCAGAAGAATTTACGAAGAAGGATGCAAGATGAATTAAAAAAAATTATTACACCTTTCACAGATCAGTTATTGAACGATTTCAGTCCTTATACAGCATCCTTTTTAAATAAGCTTCCGCGAAATGATTGCTTTGTGATTGCCCATCAGGATTTCTCTTACACCAATGAAGATGAATATCCGTCTTTCATGTGTTTTATTCCATTAGTAGATACAACGTTGCATAATGCAGCATTAGGTTTTATTCCAGGCAGCCAATTATATTATGATGACATCAGAGCATTTCCCTTTCCCGGTGTTCCAACTGCCACAACGGAAAATTGTGCAGACTTAATGCCTTACTTCGATATTCAATTTATGAAAGCCGGTGAAATGGTGTTTTTTAATCATGATACTATTCATGGATCGTTCAGTAATTACAGCGACAATTTGAGACCTGCTGTCGGCTTGAGTTTTTTAAAAAACGGAGTACAGCCATTTTTATTTCTTCACAATCCTGTAACCAATGGAAAAACCATTTTAAAATTTGAAGTTGATACTTATTCTTTAGTAGATTACAACAATCCAACCATTAAAAACATGTACGAAAGTGGTGTAATAGACTTGCCTTATAAAATTGTTGATGAAATAAATTACCAGCAGGTTGATACCAGCTGGGAAAGCATTCATCAAAAACTAACGAATAATAATCTTATACCAAATGCTGAGTATATGAAATTAGTTGAAAAGTATAAAAAAACTGAGGCTAAAAAACGACAGAAAAGTTTATTCCATCGCCTTAAGGAAAAATTTGCTCATTAATATTATTTTTAACCAAATGTGGTTTTTTAGAAAACAAATATTACCTGAGATTAAAAGGAATTTTCAAACACCTTACTTTACAGATATTCAAATCCAGCAATCCTTTGAGAAAAATGGATTTGTAGTCTTGAACAATATTGTTTCAGATGAAGAAATCAGTGAAGCCACTAATGCATTCAAAGAATTACAACAAATGAGTGCTTACAATGTGACTAATAAATTTGAAAGTGCAGGCAATTTTATTTGCAAAGACACACAGAAATTTGTGTTTAATTTCATAAAAGAATTCAGCAAAAAAATTGCACCACGTTTTGCTGATTTAGATAACTGCGATATTGGTGAAGGCGGTACTTTTTTTATTAAACCGCCAACAGATGAAAGCATTTTGCATCCGCACCAGGATAGCACTGTAATTGATGAAGTAAACCATTATGGTATTTTTATCTGGATTCCACTTACTGATATAACATTAGAAAATGGACCTTTATATGTGTTACAGGGAAGCCATAAATGGGGAAATGTTTATCGTTCTCAACATATTCCCTGGTCATTCAGAAATCAGTATAAATATTTATGGAAAAAGATGACACCAATTACGGTAAAGAAAGGTGACATTATTTGTTTTGACACTTCAATTATTCATGCTTCAGGTACTAATAAAACAAAAGAATTCAGGATTGCTGCCTGTGGTGCTTTGTTGCCTAAAAAACATACAAAAGTTGAATATCTGTTAAAAGACAAAATCATCTACAAATATAATATTGACAATGATTACTGGCTGGATGGTGGTCAGGAAAATTCACTTAAAAACTATACCTTTGAAACAACGGAATATAATTTCCCGAATCCAATTTCAAAAAACAGTATTGATCAGCTAATAAGTAAATATTCATGAGAAATCTATTCAGTTTTTTTAGTAAAAAAGAAGATGTGAATTTTGTTCTGAAAGAAAGAACAATAAATCCATTATATATAATGGATGAGCAATACAGAAATGACTACATCAAAAACGGCTTTGCCGTTATAAAGAATGTAGTAGATGAAGCATCCATACAAACAATAATAACCGCTTTTGAACAGATAAAAAAACTACCCGGTTATTTTACTTCTGATAAATTACAGACGACTATTGCGTTTGGCGAAGAATCCCATGCAATTGCAATAAATGCAGTAAACAGCGTAAGTAAAAATATTTTTAAAGGCGTATTAGATGAAAACCTATGCCGATATGATTTCGGTGGGGGTATTATTGTAAAAAATAAAGGTTGTTGGTTTGCGCCACACCAAGACTGTTCTATTATTGACGAATACAATGGCACTACCAGTTATGCATGGATTCCGATAGTGGATATGACTGCCGATAACGGAACTTTTTTTGCAATTGCAGGAAGCCATCTTTGGGCTGCCTGGCAACGCTCCAGCCAGTATCCAAGTTGGCCGCTAAAGAAACACAGCGATTTCTTATGGCAACAAATGAAGCCCATTTTTGTAAATAAAGGTGATATATTACTATTTGATTCTGCATTAATTCATGCTTCTGGTGAGAACAAAACAGACACCATCAGATTAGCGTTTAATGCTTGTATTATTGACAAAAAAGCAGAGCATGTTCAATATGTTCTGGATAAAGACACCCCTAAAAACGCTATTGAAAAATTTATAGTAGATGAAGAATACTGGCATAAAGGACAACTCTGGGGCAGGCCAAAAGGATATCAGCGAATTGTTGAGAATGTAGTGTATCCAGGTAAAATAACCAAAGAATTCCTTTCCGAACAAATTCAAAAATACAGCTAAATGTTTTCTCTTTTTACAAAAAAAACAATATCCGAAAAAGAAAGAACTTTATTAAAACGTAGTTTTTTACCCGCTTTATTTATATCGCCAGATGATCAATCTTTTTTCAATCAAAACGGATATGTTCATCTGAAAAATATCATATCTGATGAAGAACTAACCTCACTATATGATTTATATCAAACGGTTAGTAAAATGGAAGGCTTCCAACAAACAGAGTATTACATTAACAGCATTGGTTTTGATAACAAAAATATCAGATTGTATCTAAAGGAACATACTGAAAAAACACTTGCAACCATCTTGCCGAAATTTATCAATACTGCCAATGCAGACTTTCCGCTTGGTGGTGGCTTTTGTATTAATCCACCTCATGCAACCAGAGGTTGCTCACCACACCAAGACCCAACTTGTGTTGATGAAACGGAATCCTATTCAATGACTGTATGGATTTCTTTGAGCGACATGACACCGGAAAATGGTTGTATGAATATAATAGCAGGCAGCCATCTTTGGGGAAATATACACCGCTCCGTTTGCGTTCCATGGGCTTTTGAAAAACACAACGAAGTGTTGTGGAAATACTTGAAACCTGTTCCTACAAAAGCCGGAGATGTTCTATGTTTTGATGTTTCAACAATTCATGCTTCTGCTGCCAATACAACGAACAAAACCCGATTAGCAATGACGGTTCAAACAATCCCTAAAAATCTGCAATTAATTAGCTATTATCCGAATAAAGAAAAAGTAGATATCTATGCAATTGACAGAGATTATTTTATTCAGGAATCACAATATGAAAAACCATCTTCAAGATATAAAAAAATAAAAACCACAGAAGTAGATAATTATTTCACCGTTAATAATATTGAAAATCTGCACAACCAATTTAAACAAGAAATACAACCTTCCACTCTTTAACATTATAGATGATATGTCAAACCCATTTCTTCGTAACCTACTAAAGAAAATATTCTATTTGCCTGAACCTAGAACTATTCAGCCTGATTTTTTTTTAGATTCCGAAGCAAAGGATTTTTTTTGCAAAAACGGCTATGTAGTAATAAAAAATAGTATTGCTGATGAGGCCATACATATTATTGAAGACACTTATAAATTACTTCATACAAACCCTGAATTTTATGAAGCAGCAGGGTTTATTACAACGCCAAACTATGGTCAGCAAATACAACAAGAAATTTGTGAGAACTTAACAAAGGTAAATACTATTGTATTGCCTAAAATATTTGATATTGAAAAATGCACGTACGATTTTTTCTCTTTGTTGGTAATGAAATTCAATAAAGACGACTCTTATGTTTTGCCGCATCAAGATATCTCTATGGTTGATGAAAGCATTTCAACTACTACTTTTTTGTGGATTCCAACAGTTGATATTGATGACCAAAATGGTGCTATACTGGTATTACCAGGCAGCCACATTTGGGCAACCTGGCAAAAAACACATAACAGAGATATTACACCGTTAAAAAAGAACCATCAATGGTTATTAAAGAAAATGATACCAGTTTTTATGAAAAAAGGTGATGTTTTATTGTTTGATGCTTCTTTAATACATGGCTCACTACCTAATATTTCCAATAAAGAAAGAATAGCAATGAATACAAGTGTCATTCCTAAAGGTGCACAGATGGTTCATTATGAGAAAAATCCAACAACACCAAAAGCCATGATAGAAAAATACAAAATTGATATTGCTTTTTGGAAAAACACAGAATACATTCACTCTGTCGCGGGTAAAAATAATTCCGTCACTGTTGAACCATTTATCTGGGAAAAACAACTCAGTAAATTTAACCTGAATTACCTAAACAACATGTACAATCCATCCATTAATACAAAAACTCAGAACGCGTCTTTTCTGTAATTGCATGATACACTTTCTGCCACTTTTTGGGGTGCGTTTTTACGACTTCTCCTAAATATCTGTGCTCAACATTTTTACCTGTTTTGATATCAACGACTTTCCAGTAATACAGCTTACCTAATGGAACATCTGAAAAAAGTGGACCGTAATAAACACAATTTTCAAAGTAATAATGTGTCACCTGGCTATATCTGGTAAGGCGCTTATCTACTATTTTCGAACCACTGTGTAACATATTTGATGCCCAGATAATGGCTTGCCCTTTCTTTAAGTGAATTTGCTTTGGTTTTAAATCCAGCTTCTTTACCAAACTATTCACATATCGCTCATAATCTGCATAGAACTCATAAGTAGTTGTTGCATTTTTCGCAAGTTTACCTACATCTAACATTGTGGCAAATGGTAATTTATGACTTCCCGGATACAATTCAATAGGTCCGTTTTTTTCGTGAATATCTTCCAATGCAATCCAAACGCCGCACATAAATCCTTCCGGAAAGGAATGAAAATGAATGGCGTCACTGTGTGCCATTTTCTCACTACCTATATTAAAGTTGATAGACTGAAAAGGAATAGGTTCTCGCTGGTAGATGGTTCTAAGGATATTATACACTAAAGGCAGACTGGCAATACTTCTGATATCATCATTCGTTTTCCAGGCATCCAGGGCACGTTTGGTACTGCTTTTTTCAGCTTCATAATCAATACTGATATTATTGACGACTCTATCCATTTTATCATTATCTAACTGAGTATCGATAACAATATATCCATCTTCTTTAAAAGAAAGAATCATCTTTCTTTCTTCTTCTGTTAAACTTAATTGTGCAAATATTTCGTCAAAAAAAGGTGATTCTAACCATAAATAATTTAGCTGACTAATATCCATAACGCATAAATTTCAAGAACAAACTTACTATTTTTTACTGTATTAATTGTACATTTAAGTCACGCAATTTATGACTTATGTTTTCAGACTTTCTAAAGTTATTTTTAAAAAATGAACCTTTGCCGGAAATACAAAGAAAGTTTCAACATTTGTATTTTACAGACCAACATTATAATGAAATTTTACAGCAAAAAGGCTATGTTAAAATAAAAAATGTTGTTTCTGAGGATGAGTTGCACAAACTTCAGGAAGCTTATAATAATCTATCTAAATTACCTGAGTATAATATTGCAGAAAAATTTCAAAACAGTGGAAGATTCCGTTCTGCAACCATTCGAAATTTTGTTATGAATTCGATTGGCTCGTTTTCCAGAGATTTTTTACCGAAAATTTTCAACACTGAAATTTTTGAATTAGAAACTACCGGTGCATTTCAAATAAAACCACCCTCTTCAAAAAGTGATTTAAATCCACACCAGGACAGTCCGGTTGTAGATGAGTTAATAAACAATAGCGTTTACGTATGGATTCCGTTATGTGATATAGATGAAAAAAACGGACCGGTTTGGGTTTTACCAGGCAGTCATCTTTGGGGCAATCATCAACGGTCGCTTAATGTTCACTGGGTGTTTGAAAAACACACTCAACTACTCTGGAAGTATATGCAACCTGTTTCCATGAAAAAAGGTGACCTGTTATGCTGGGACACGGCATTGATTCATGGCTCATCCCCTAACCTGTCTAACGAAACCCGCGTTGCTATTACAACAACGGTACTGCCTAAAGATTACAGGATGGTTGATTATTTTGCAGATGAAAAAACTCCAAAAGATTCCGTTGAAAAATACGAAGTATACAGAAGTTTTTGGGAAAATGAGGACATTATGAAAAGACCTGCATGTCCGCCGAATAAATTTTCAGGGTTGGAGAAAAAAGTATTTCCTTCTAACATCAATAAACAAATGCTTCAGGATTTAATACTAAAATATTACGTTCAATAAATTAACATGATTATTTGTAACGATTTTACAGTACTTAACTTTCCAAAATCAGGCAGCACATTTGTCAGAGAGATGATAAAGGAAATTTACAAGAAACAACATTCTAAAAATATATTAAACCGAATCGCTTATATAGTAAAATTAATACAACTTCCATATAAAGAGTTATTGTTGCCAAATTTTCAAAGCCCAAACGTAAGAAACAGAGAACATACCGGACAACACGGCGCATATTGTCAAATTCCGGTTGAGCATATTCACAAACCCATTCTAACGGTTGCACGCAATCCTTATGAATTATTTATGACATCTTATAATGTGAAATGGTGGTCTTGGTATTATCCTGATGAAAAAGAAAAACTACTCAAACTATTTCCGAATTTTCCGGATTTAGAACTGAACGAATATATTGAACTATCTAACCTATCCGTAGAAACACAAAATGACACAAATGTTGGTTTATTAACTGTTCAATTTATCAGAATGTATTTTAAAGAACCGGAAAAGATACTAAGAAATATTTCTGAAGATTATATCAATTCCAATGAATACAGGAAAGACATTGCGGAAAATATTACTTTTTTAAACCAAGAACACTTAAATGAAGAACTCGCAGATTATCTTTTACAATTTGGGTTTAAAAAGAATGAAACTGATTTTATCAGAACACATGTTAAGGTAAATGTGACAAAACATTCATTGCCAAACAAAGAAATGATATGGACAAATGAGGCGATTGAGTTTGTAAATCAAAGTGAGCGTTTTTTGTTTAAGATTTTATCAGATTATGGATTTACCTACAATAAGCCTGTACTTCCAGATATTTAGGTGAATTTTAATTACTTATCCAAAAAACAAACGAATATCATTGTTTGACTGCATAAAATATTTTAAATTGCAATAACAAGAAATCAGTACAACCGTGTTTACATTTCCAACTTCACTACCACGATTTTTCAAAGATGAAAATATTCAAAAAGAGTTTGAAGAAAATGGTTTTGTAGTTATTGATTTTTACAACGATGGTGAAATCAATCTGTTAACTGATTTTTTTTACTCGCTAACGGATATTCCGAAAAACGGTTTCTTTCCAACCACCTTTTTTCAAAGTAAAGAAACACGTGACAAAGTTGACAACTATGTAATCAAGGCAGGCAAACGTTCTATAGATTCTATTTTCAGAGACATTAAAATAGTACATGGCAGCTTTATCATTAAAAATTCAGATAAAGAAAGTGAGCTAAGGTTACATCAAGACATGAGTCTGGTAGATGAGTCTAAATTTGCTGGCGTAAATATCTGGGTTCCTTTAGTTGACTTAACAACAAAGAATGGTGCATTGTATATTTTACCTAAAAGTCATCGAATTTTTCCGACCTACAGAGGCGCATCCATTGCTAATATGTATGATAAACATACTGAATTTATTTTACCGTATTTGACACCTTTATATTTAAAAGCCGGACAAGCCGTTATTTTCGACCAAAGTGTTATTCACTATTCACCAAATAATCTTTCCGGAAAAATCAGAATTACCACTAATATTTTTATTACACAAAAGGATGCTGCATACAGAATGTACTATCATGATACAACACGAACAAAAGACAGCATTGAAATTTTTGAACAGGAAGATGATTTCATGACTAAATTCATGCAGTTTGGGTATAATATTTACAGTCGACCTTCCATCGGTAAAAGCATCGGTTTTACTAACTATAACTTTCCTGTGTTAGATGAAAAAACAATGAAAGAAAAATATGGTAATTCAAAAAAAATATCTCTTTTTAAAAAGATAGTTCATACTTTGCAACATGCCTTCGACTGAAAACAAAATTCCTGCAATTTTTAAAGATTCAAATTTACAACTGCAATTTGAAACAGAAGGTTATGTTAAAATTCAATTACTAAGCGAAAAAGAGATTGAGTTGTTAACGCAATTATTTTATAAATTCCATAACAATATTAACGACAATGCTTTCGGCGCATCGACATTTATCAGCAATTTTGAAGAGAAATTAAAAATCAGAGATACTTTATATCCCATATTTTCAGACCATTTTGAAAATATCTTCAAAGACTACACTTATTTTGGTTCTTCATTTTTGTATAAAACACCAGGCAAAAACTCAGATTTGGCACCGCATCAAGACTGGACTATTGTAGATGAGAAAAAATATGTAGCAATCAATATCTGGACACCTTTGATAGATACCAATGAGACCAATGGCACTTTATATGTTGTACCTAAAAGTCAATCACAAAGCTTGTTTAGTTTGCGTGCACCAACCATCCCTTTTTATTTTCAAAATTACTTTGACACCGTCAGTAAATGTGCAATTCCAACAAATGCCAAAGCCGGTGAAGCTGTAATACTAAATCAAAGTTTAATTCATTGTTCTTCACCAAACACTTCTGACAATATAAGATTAGCCATCACTTCAGGATTAAAAACAAAAGGTGCCCTTATGTTTTTTCATTTTAAAAATGAAAACAATGAAATCGAACGTTACGAAATGAGTGAAGATTTTCTGTTAGCCTTTGAAGATTTTACAACAGATATATACAAGAGACCTAAACTTGGAAATTATATTGAGAAAGTTGATTACAAACAACCTAAAATATCTAAAGTATTATTTCAAAGCAGGTTTGGAAATAGCACTTTATCCGTTATGGATCAATTAAAATTGATTTTGGAGAAAGTCTTTTAATAAAATCATCACATGTATTACTTCCAAAAATAACGGATAGACTATCTATTGGATATTGCATACTATCAGCATCTAAATATTTAATTCCTTTGTCAAAGATAAAATGTTCAACAGGCTTATTTTTATTCTCTTCAATCCATTTATTATTCAGAAAACTTACGTAATATTCATTTCGCACAAGCGTAAAAATACAATTAGCCTTATTATTTTCTATTTGATTTATAATAAGGCTTTGTCTTGAAACTGCAAGATATTCCAAAGGACAAATATCTCTATTCGACTTGAGATAGACTGTTTGATTAAACTTTTTGCAGCTGTTTTTTACAAAATCATACTGTTTTTTAAAAACCAAACCACCATTATATAAGATACCGACAGAAGCCGTATAAACGACCGAAACGGCAAAACTAATCGCTGTTGTCTTTTTAAGATTAGCAAATAAACTATCCGTGATAAGAATTCCAGTTACAATATTTAATGATTTAAAATAACCTTCTGTGTATACACTGTAGCCAAATCTTCCGAATAATAAGTAAATAACCAAAACTGAAGAAACTAAAATAACAAACATAAGCAATCCTTTTAAAAACTGCTTTGCTCTTATATACAAGATTACTGAAGCAACAAAGAGTAAAGTAAAATTTAAATTTGTACTATATAAACTTGGAAAAAATTCAGCAATTGATTTTGCACTTAAAATATTATGAAAACTTAACTGCTGAAAGCTATGAATATCTATAACATTATTCTGATAACCAGAATTAATAAACAGAATCTTAATCAATAGAACAAGGACTATAAATGAATACAGCTGTATGATATTTTTAAAGGTTACTGTCTTTTCCAGAAATAAATACATGAATAAAAAGCCAATCGAAATAACCATACTTAAATGCGTAAATATAATAAGTACTACGAGCAGATAAACGAATCTCGATTTTGTAGTTTCATTTATTCCTAAAGTCGAATCATCCATAATTCTGTAAAGGATAAATAGTAAATAAAATCCAGTCCAGTAGTCATGTATCGGATAATAAAATGTCTGACAATTAAAAATTGAAAATGTTACTAAAAATGCTATTTCATATTTTAAAGAACTTTGCTTATATCTCAGAAATAAAAAGACAAACACTGGAAGCAATAAATAATTGACAGCTAACGACCAGACTATTGTTTTTAATGACAAACCTAATAATGTGGCAATATATGGCAAAACAAAATTAATTACCGTTGTGCTCATATTGATATTTACACTTGGTGTTCTTGAAGTTGCCATACCAAAAAGCTGCATCGCACTATCGCAAAAAACGGCTCTTTCTTTACCAAAATAAATGCCAATAAAAACTATAGCAATAAAATACAAAGTATTGATTCGTTTTAACAGCATTGAATTCTGTTGCATAAAAATTATTTTAGCAATTTAAGAGCACCTTTTACTTTTGATTTTAACTCGTGAGTAGTAGCTGTGTTCATTAAGCTGTTGAAGATATACTTTGACCTGAAATAAAATCTGCGGTAAGATTCTTTTTGAAGATCAATTAATTCTTTTTCAGACATATATTGTGTCCAATGTTCCACTTTAAATTTATAGTTTAACGGATCTAAAGAAAACTTCTCCCATTTACCTTCTTCTGCAATGCCTAATTTCATTGCATCTTTATGCACTTGAGTATGCGGATACAGACTTAATATATTAATTTGTGCGTAATCTGGTTTTAACTTTTTCAGAAAGTCAATATTATCTCTTACATCTTTTGCTGAGGTTTCGTGCGGCAACCCAATCATATAGTTTGCCACCGTTTTAATACCCAGTTCTCTGCACCATTCAAACACTCTTTCTACCTGTGCAATATTTGTTCCTTTTTTCAACGTCTTCATACCAATATCAGAACCAGTTTCAACACCAAAAGATATCATGCGCAGACCCATTCTTTTAGAATACTCTAAAGATTCTCTGGTAACACCATTTACACGACCGCGAAAATCCCAAATAATATTTATGTTTCTACGCGCTAACGCATCACAAAAATCTATAATTTTTTGTGCAGTAATATTAAATAAATCGTCATAAAAATGAAATTCTTTATAACCTAATTTGATGCAATCTTC
>JBIKPT010000103.1:0-10139 GCA_044357355.1 Chitinophagales bacterium | reverse complement strand
TAAACTAGCCAGTGAATGGAAAGAAAAAGTAGTGCGCGGTGGTTCGTTTTTGTGTAATGACAGTTACTGCTCAGGATTCAGGATGTCAGCAAGAATGCAGTCTAATCTGGAAACCAGCTTAGAACACATAGGATTTCGATGCGTTAAAGAGGTAGAATAGAATGAGAAAATTTGCAATCATATGTTGTTTACTTCCGTTTTTATTAACGGCAAAGCCGACATTATTTAAGTCGGGTAGTCGGCCAAGATTGCAGTTTGGCGGACAGGTAGGTGCCAATTTAAATTATTTTGTTTACAAAAATGGTGTACAGCGTGACGTGTCTGCCGGCTATCAGGGTGGTTTCTTTTTCAGGGTTTCACGTCAGAAAGCGTTCGTGCAGTTTGAATTGAATTTTATGCGCTCTACCGTATTTTTGAAGAATGGTGTTTTCGACAGTAAAATTGGAAACGATATTCCGTTTGAAGAACTGAAATTGAAATATCATACGGTAGGAATTCCTTTTATTTTTGGAGCTTATGCTGTAAAAAAACCTATTTATAAGTTGCGGTTCTACAATGGCATTGAAGCCGAGTTTATTACAAAGGTGAATGCCACTATATCACAAAATGATAATGAAGTATACAGGTTGAAGCGGCCCGAAAAACGGGATATCTTCAGGCCGGCACAATTTAGTTATCAGCTGGGAATGGGAATGGATATTGCAATATTTATATTTGATGCTAAATACAGTGTTGGAATGCGAAGTTTTTTTAAAGAAGATTATCGCACACAAACACATTTGTTCCAGTTTACGGTTGGTGCGATTTTTTAATTTTTTAATTTGTTTTTTCAATCGCTACTTACTACTTTTAGCTTTTTACTACAAACATGTCAGAATATTTATTTACCTACGGTACCTTAAGATTAGATCAAAGCCATCCGATGGCGCATTTTTTAGCAGAAAATGCCAGTCTTGTCGGATTGGGTATTTTGACCAAAGCCAGATTATACAGGATAGATTGGTATCCGGCTTTAATAGAAACAAATGATCAACAAGATGAAGTTATAGGTGACTTATTTAAACTAAACGATAAATCTGCGTGGCTTAAAATTGACGAATATGAAGGCATTGGAACAGGTGAGCCACCTTACGAATACCGACGTGCCAAAGTGATTATAAAAACAGAAAAGGAGGAGCTGGAAAGCTGGGTTTATTTTTATAATATTCCGTTGCCTGAAAATGCCGAACTGATAGAGTCAGGCGATTTTCTGAATCCTTAATCAAACAAAAGAGATGCTATTGCGTTACAACTGATATATGAAAAAGCTTGTTTTCTTTATTTTTGTTTCACTAGAAGTTGTTTCCCTGAATGGTCAGGATACACTGGTGAATAAGAAAACTAATGTATTGAATACACAAACTTTATTATCAGTAAAAACAGAAAATCAACCTGCAGATTCTACTCAGTTCAAAACACCTAAATACAAACAAGGTTTTTTCTGTAATTTTGAAGATCAGCTCAATCGTAAAAAAGTACCGATAGATTTCTCTCTAGGTAAAAGCAAATACTGATTTTAACATTATTAAATGCAAGACAGAACAGCATTAGACATGTCAGTTGATTTGGAAGATTTCTTTCAAACAAAAATTCCTGCAATTATAGATGCTGTAAAAGGCGATGAACCTGCAAATTGGGGATTGATGAATGTACATCAGATGCTGGAACATTTATTGTTTCCGCTCAATTTTGCTATCACCGAGAATCCCATTATTTTAGTGACACCTGAAGAAAAACTGCCGAGACAGCGTGAATTTCTGGTTAGTAAATACGGGATGCCTAAAAACTTTAAAACACCATTTCTTCCTGCGGATAAAACAGTTCCGCTCATCAAACAGGATTTACAGGAATCCAAACAACTACTGAAAGAAACAATTAATGAGTTTCTGAGCGTGATAAATAATCAAGATTTTACCACAAAATTACATCCGGTTTTCGGACAATTGGATAAACAAGGATGGCTGACGTTTCAGTACAAACATTTCAGCCATCACTTTATGCAATTCGGATTGCTGAGTTTACCGCCACCAACTGATGATGCCGCCAATCACGGATAAATTCAGTAACCAGTAACCTGCAGTTATGCCAAAATATTTCAGGCTTCTTTGTTCACACATTGTCGTAATCGAAATTACCGGAATGACCAGCATGGCACCATCCATTAATGCATGATAGGCACCATGCTTAAAGGTTACATAACGAGCTTCACCATGTGCTACATATTTCAATGCATATGCAACTGCACACATTACGATTATAGATAGAAACATGGTTAAAAACAGATTTGTTTGTTTCTGTTGTTCGTCAGTCATGCCGATTTCCCGTTTCCAGACCGTGCCGAATACTTTAGGATGATACCAGATAAAACCGATGAATTGTGTGGCAATAACACCTGCGCCAAGTGCCAGCCAGTTAGTTTGTCCTTCCATAAATTAGCTTTTTTAGTTAGTTAAATATAGCCTAAATTAGGATAGGTGTATGTTATGATTTTATGGTAATAACAAGATGGGACAGTCCTTTTTAACGTATTTGTAAAGCTCGTCAATTTCTGAATTTGTGACGGCAATGCAACCCCAGGTCCAGTCTGAAATGCTGTATTTTTTCTCGTCAACACCATTGGGTAAGCCATGTATTTTAATTTCACCACCGGCCGATTTTTGCAAAGAAGCAGCATGTTTGCTGTCAGCAGCATCTGGATAAGAAATATTCAGATTTTTATGAAACTGGCTGACCGCACTTCTGGTATCAATAAAATATAAACCTTCAGGTGTTTTCATGTCACCTTCCAGTTGCTTTTTACCAATGGGTTGTTGTCCCAATGCAATTGAATAAGTTTTAAGTTTTTTAGATGTAGAGTAGACCTCTAAAGTCCGTTCTGCTTTATGCACGACGATACTATCAATAACAGTTCCCTTCGGAAGCCAATATTCTATATTAGTTGTTGAATCCTGGCTTTGACAATTTGAAAACAAGGTCAAACTGAGCAATAAAAGCGTAAAGTAAATATGCATATTTAATAGTACGATAAAATCAGATTCCTGTTATAGTACATCGATTTTTTTAATGATTATTAACAAATAGGAGATTGAATAAAAAAACACTGGTGGCATAACTCAGTACTCGGTACTTATTGCTATTTTCGCAGTATGACAACGACGACACCTACCGCACAGGGAATTCTGAAAGCAAAAAAAGTTTTAGAAAATGTAATAGAGACAACGCCATTCAAACTGAACGAACAATTATCGGATGAATTTGGCGCAAAAATATACCTGAAAAGAGAAGATTTGCAGGTAGTACGTTCCTACAAAATTCGAGGTGCGTATAATTTCATGTCACACTTAAACGCTGCACAAAAAAAACAAGGTGTAGTATGTTCCAGTGCCGGCAATCATGCGCAAGGTTTTGCCCTTTCCTGCAGTTTGCTAAAGATAAAAGGAACGGTATTTATGCCGGTGACGACACCCAAACAGAAAGTGAATGCGGTAGAGCGTTTGGGTAAAAAATACGTTGAAATTATTTTATCTGGAGATACTTACGATGACGCAAAAAATGCAGCTTTGAAATTTGTGCAAAAGGAAGATAAAATATTTGTTTCACCGTTTGATCATAAATTGATTATCGAAGGACAGGGCACGGTAGCACTGGAAATTCTGGAGCAAATTGGCAAGAAGAAAATCGATTATTTATTTGTGCCGATTGGCGGTGGCGGCCTGGCTGCCGGAATGATTACTTATTTTAAAGAGTATTCGCCGACAACAAAAATTATCGGAGTAGAGCCGGAAGGAGCACCTGCGATGAAAATAGCGTTGGAGAAAAATAAAGTAATTACATTAGATAAGATTGATAGTTTCGTAGATGGAGCCGCTGTAAAACAAGTAGGATATGTCACCTTACCGATTTGCAAAAAAGGGTTGGAGTCTTTGGTACTGGTGCCGGAAGGGCGCATTTGTACACGGATTTTGCAATTGTATAACAACGATGCCATTGTTGCAGAACCAGCCGGTGCTTTGTCCATTGCTGCCTTGGATTTTTACAAAGAACAAATAAAAGGGAAAACGGTCGTTTGTATTTTAAGTGGTGGCAACAATGATATTGAGCGCATGCCGGATATAAAAGAGCGTTCGCTGATTTACGAAGGCCTGAAGCATTATTTCATAATCAAATTTCCACAGAGAAGCGGTGCCTTGCGTATGTTTGTAAATAAGGTTTTAGGAGAAAATGATGATATTACGTTGTTTGAATATACCAAGAAAAACAGCAAAGAAAGCGGACCAGCATTAGTAGGTATTGAGCAAAAAACGAGAGCTGATTATGAAGCATTGCTATTGCGGATGAAGAAGTATAAAGTGGATTATATTCCGATTCAGGAAAATCCGATGCTGTTTAATTTTTTGATTTAATGGTTTAATTTATTATTAAACATCATAGCTGAAACATAAATTAGATAAATAGAAGCGTTTATCTGGTTATATTGCATTTTATAAAAAAATTAATTATACAATTAATATAATGAAAGATTATTCTTCAGAATCATTAGCACTCCACGAAAAATTGAAAGGGAAAATTTCTATTTCTTTAAAAACAGATTTAAAGTCTAAAAAGGATTTGACATTGTGCTATTCACCAGGCGTTGCAGAACCGGTGCGCCAGATTGCCAATGATGAAGAAAAAGTCTGGGATTTAACCATCAAAGGAAATTGCGTCGCTGTAGTAACGGATGGTTCTGCCATTCTCGGATTAGGAAATTTAGGACCTGAAGCGGCAATTCCGGTGATGGAAGGAAAGGCAATGTTGTTCAAAAAGTTTGCAGGCATCGATGCTTTTCCAATTTGTCTGGCAACACAAAATACCGAAGAAATCATTCAAACCATCCGAAATATAGCACCGGTTTTTGGTGGAATCAATTTGGAAGATATTTCTTCACCGCGTTGTTTTGAAATAGAAGAACGCTTGCAAACATTAGGTATTCCTGTGTTTCACGATGACCAGCATGGAACAGCAATTGTAGTATTAGCCGGAATTATCAACGCATGTAAACTCTTAAATAAAAACATTGGCGAACTCAAAGTTGTCATCAACGGCGCAGGCGCAGCTGGATTAGCAATTTCCAAATTATTGATGTGCCACGAAATTGATAAATCAGTTTGCACACCGGTGCAGCAAATCATCATGTGTGATACAAAAGGTATTATACACAAAGACCGTTCTGATTTAAATGATTTTAAACGCGAAATTTTAAAATATACCAATCCGTATAACACGAAAGGAACTCTAAAAACGGCTTTAAAAAATGCCGATGTATTTATTGGTGTTAGTATGGCAAATCAACTGACAACAGAAGATGTAATGACCATGAATAATAAGCCCATAATTTTTCCTTTAGCAAATCCAATTCCTGAAATTTCACCGGACAAAGCTTACAAAGGTGGCGCTGGTGTGGTTGGTACAGGTAGAAGTGATGTGCCCAATCAAATTAATAATGTGCTTGCATTTCCGGGAATTTTCAGAGGTGCTTTGGATATTCGCGCGCGACGCATCACACCACGCATGAAAGTGGCTGCCGCATACGCTATTGCAAATTGCGTGACAGATTTACATCGCGACAATATCATTCCATCAACATTGGATCTTAATGTAGCAAAAAGTGTGGCACAGGCAGTTAAAGATGCATATCTAGAAGATATTAAACATATGGAAACGCCTAAACACGCCTTGTAATAAAGGTGCTGTTTATTTATTTTCAATGATATAATAAAACGCTCTGTTCTTATTGGTAAGTATTTTTTGGCTTACTTTTTTTACGAAAGGCCGTTGTTCCTTTTGGTTACTGCTTGGTACAATCTTAAAATGATACTTTCTGCTAGGTTCAAAATTCTTCTTTGTGTAATCATGCATCACAACGTTAATACTGTCACCGGGTTTTATATTTTTTTCATTTAGAAGTTTACCGTTACTTTTATCAAACGTCATAACCGTAATAGAATAGTAGGTGTGATTGATAAAATACGTTATAACCTTTTTTTTGTCAGATAAAACGGAGTCAGGTTTTATAAGAGTGGTGTCTTTTTGTTTAGGATTATAGGGTGCAGTTAAGCGCAGATAATCATCGAAATTGTTTTCTGTGTGACTGACTAATTTCCCATCTTCTGAAAATATATCCGTGCTGTTATACCCTTGAATTCCTGCGTCCGGCGCACTGCTCCATGAGGCTTTACAGAGTGCTCCGTTCGGATAAAATGTAAATTCAACAGAAGCATGTCCGCCGATTGTCCGCAGTTCCTTTTCGTAAATGACGTTTTCTTTTTTGTTGTATGCAGTTGTTTTGCCAAACCGTTTATTGGCATCAAAACATTTTTTAGTAGAAAGTTCTCCTGAGGTATAATACGTTTGTTTGCAGTCAGGATATTCTTTTTGGGCACAAGCATATCTTGATAAAAAAAACACCAATAAAATATGTATAGCAGACTTCATATTATATTTATTTAAAAGAATAAGGTTTCTGTTATTCGAGATAACAAAAACCTTACCAATTAATTTTATACGTGCTGATTACAGCATATTATTTGCCTGCCGGTTTCTTATACCATTTTTTCTTTGGTTTTTGCGGTGCATTACTTTTCGGCTTTGGTCCCGCAAACTTATGCTGATGCGGCTCTTTTAATTCCACCACAGCATTCGCTATTGGATATGGATGATCCACACGAACCGGAATTTGTTTACCAATCAGTTTTTGGATATCACGCAGTAATAGTTTTTCTTCCGTATCGCAAAATGAAAATGCAATACCGGAATTTCCCGCGCGGCCGGTTCTGCCAATTCGGTGAACATACGTTTCCGGAACTTCCGGCAATTCAAAGTTGATAACATGTGTCAGATCATCCACGTCAATTCCGCGAGCCGCAATATCTGTGGCTACTAAAACACGTATCGTTTTGTTTTTAAAACTTTGCAAAGCAGCCTGACGTGCATTTTGCGATTTGTTGCCATGAATAGCAGCAGCTTTTACATTGGCAGTTGCCAGTACTTTCACCACTTTATCTGCGCCATGTTTCGTTCGTGTAAACACCAGTGCACTGCGTATTTCTTTATCTTTTAAAAGATGCACCAGTAAATTATTTTTATCTTTCTTTTCTGCAAAGAAAATGGATTGATCAATGGTATTCGCAGTAGAGGAAACCGGAGTTACTTCTACTTGTGCTGGATTCGTCAAAATGGAATTTGCTAAACTTTGAATTTCGTTCGGCATCGTAGCAGAGAAAAATAAGGTCTGACGTTGTACCGGTAATTTTGCAATTACTTTTTTTACATCATTCACAAAACCCATGTCCAGCATACGGTCTGCTTCATCCAATACAAAAATCTGTATGGAACGCAAATCCACATAACCCTGGTTCATTAAATCCAGCAATCGGCCAGGCGTTGCTACAATAATATCCGAACCCTGATTCAATGCCATTACCTGCGAGTGCTGATTCACACCACCGAAAATAACGCTTCGTTTCAATGGAATATGTCTGCCATAAGCAGCAAAGCTTTCCATGATTTGAATGGCTAATTCTCTGGTTGGAGTTAGAATTAATGCTTTAGGTGCTTTTGTTTTTTTACCAACAATTAAATCTTCCGCTAATAATTGCAGCATAGGAATAGCAAAAGCAGCCGTTTTTCCGGTGCCGGTTTGCGCACAACCTAATAAATCTCTTTTTTGTAATACTATAGGAATCGATTGTTCCTGAATTGGGGTAGGTGTGGTATAACCTTCTGTTTGGAGCGCCTTTAAAATGGGCTCAATTAAATTTAATTCTTTAAATAACATTTGTTTTTAATAAGTAAGAATGTATTGAATATGTGTAATACAAGCAATTTAAAATAGCCACGTGCAAGATTAAAAAAACGGAGAAGTTTAATTTTAAACCGACATATTCATGTGGCAAGTAAAAAACAAATTATCCGGTGATGTTGGGTTTAAAACCGGTAAAGCGTTCAATAATTGGTGCAAAGATACATATTTATTCTTCTGAAACCTAATTTGCTGATTTAATAGGATTTTATGTGCGATTTTATGATATAATATTTTAAAGATGTAAAGGGTGCTTAAACAAAGAAATATCCACAATCATAATCCATCCTTTACATTTCTATTTAGTTTCATTCAAAAACAAACTGTATTTTTGTATAACCAAAAAAATGTTCTTACCCGGAACATAACACATGAGCGATCAAATAAAACACGAATGCGGCATTGCCTTAATCAGGCTACTCAAACCGCTGTCTTACTACAAAGAGAAATATGGTGACATTCACTACGGCTTGAACAAAATGTACTTGCTGATGGAAAAACAGCATAACCGCGGACAAGACGGTGCCGGTTTAGCGACCATAAAACTGGATACAGCGCCCGGTAGTCCTTATTTTGACCGTGAACGAAGCGTAGATAAACAAGCGATTAAAGCCATTTTTGATAAAGTATTCCGTCCGTTTGCCAATCTTTCCGACAAAGAAAAAGAGCAGTTGCAGGATATGGATTACGTGAAAAACCATTATCCGTTTATGGGTGAATTGTTGTTAGGACATTTGCGCTACGGAACACATGGCGGAAATGATATGAGTAATTGCCATCCGCGAATTCGTGCCAACAACTGGAAAACTAGAACCTTGATTGTGGCCGGCAATTTCAATATGACCAACGTGGACGAACTTTTTGATAAATTGGTAGACTTAGGCCAGTTTCCAAGAGAAATGTCAGATACCATGACAGTTTTAGAAAAAATAGGTCATTTTTTGGATGTTGAAAATCAAAAACTATTTAAAAAATATAAACCATCCGGGTTATCAAATTACGAGATAACACCATTGATAGAACACAGTATAAACGTAACGGAAATATTGAAAAACTCTGCCGAAGATTTTGACGGCGGTTACGCAATGGCCGGAATGATTGGTCACGGAGATGCCTTTGTGATGCGTGATCCAAGTGGTATTCGTCCTGCATATTTTTATAAAGATGAGGAAGTGGTCGTGGTGGCATCAGAAAGGCCTGCCATTCAAACAGCATTCAATGTGCACAGAAGTAAAGTGCAGGAAATTAAACCAGGTTATGCTTTAATTATCAAAAAAGATGGCAGCATTGGCGAAGTAGAATGTACCACTCCGTTAGAAAGAAAAGCCTGCAGTTTCGAACGTATTTATTTTTCGCGTGGCAGCGATTTTGAAATTTATCAAGAAAGAAAAATACTGGGAAAATTATTAGTGCCAACAATTTTAAATGCGGTTAATCACGATGTGGAAAATACCGTTTTCTCTTATATACCAAACACGGCAGAAGTGGCATTTATTGGTATGACAGAAGAAATTCAGAAACAGCATATCCAGAAAAAATTACAGGCTTTTAATAATGGTGAAATTAAAACTACCGACGAATTGCATCAGCAACTGTCGGTGATGCCACGCGTGGAGAAAATTGCCATTAAAGATGTGAAAATGCGTACGTTCATAACAGATGATTCGTCGCGAAATGACCTGGTTCAACATGTTTATGACGTTACCTACGGTTTGGTAAAAAACAACGAAGATACTTTGGTAGTGTTAGATGATTCGATTGTGCGTGGCACCACGTTGAAGGAAAGCATTTTGACAATGCTGGACAGATTGCAACCCAAAAAAATTATCGTGGTTTCTTCAGCACCGCAAATCCGCTATCCGGATTGCTATGGTATAGATATGAGTAAAATGGGCAGCTTTGTCGCCTTTCAGGCAGCAGTTCAGTTATGGAAAGATAAAAATGAATATAACGTTTTAGAGCAGCTTTATAAAGATTGTAAAGAAGAAATTAATAAGCCGCTGCACGAAGTTCGCAATTTGGTAAAGCAGGTATATGCGCCTTTTACAGCCGAAGAAATTTCTGCAAAAATTGCCGATATCGTAAAGCCAAATCACATTTTTTCGGATGTGCAGGTCATTTATCAAACCATAGAAAATTTGCATATTGCCTGTCCGGATAATTTAGGTGACTGGTATTTTACCGGCGACTATCCAACACCAGGCGGTAACCGCGTTGCACTCATTGCTTTTATTAATTACATGGAAGGCAAGAATGTGAG
>JBIKPT010000230.1:0-3610 GCA_044357355.1 Chitinophagales bacterium | reverse complement strand
TCTCCAAGGCTGCCGGTTTTATGATGTCGATCGAAACGCTTTCCTCGCCAATTTTTCGTTCAAACTTACTGCTGGTTACTACTAACTCGTCCAGCATGCTTTGTAATTCACCCATAGCTATATCTAACTTTTCAGTTTGATTGGCTTTTAGATTTACAGTTTTAGTGATATTGTCGTAACCAACATAGCTGAAAATAATGTTGTATTTTCCGGGTTCCAATGTTAATTCATAATTCCCTTCTTCGTTTGTTGTGGTACCTACGGTGCTGTTTTCAATAGAAATATTTACACCAATCAATGTTTCATTACTTTTGGAATCTGTTAATGTTCCTTTTACCGTAGCTTTCTGCGCAAATGCTTGTGATAAAAGAGTAATAAAAAGTAATAAGTGAATTTTTTTCATTTGGTTGTTTTTAGTTGGATGCTAATTTATGTTTAATTCATGGAAGTAAATAGTTTTACATAACTATTTCTTAAAAAAAACTCCAACAATTGTTGGAGTTTTTTTATTGTATTTCATTTGAATATTACTATGGTAAATTTAAGAAGTTACCTCTTAAATTAAGTTTTAAGCCATTCAGGTTTGTTAAGTCGATAGGTTCAGAAATGTTAGTTTTTCCGGCAACGATATTAATTCTTGTTGTAGAACCAGTTGCCGTAACGGTACCACTTCCGCCACCTCTGATACCCCAGATTTTTACGACACCACCTGGAATAGGTAAAGTTGAGGTTGGTATTCTCAATGTGTCAGTCAAATCAAAGATTACAGAATCTAAGAGTATATTATTGCAATTAGCAGGGTCTTCTTTTCCAGTTAACGATCTGCCAAGTGCCTTAGAAGCAATCGTGTAAGTTGTACCTGATTTAACTACATCTAATGTATCTTGTATGGGTGTTAATCCTAATGCAGTGGTGTTTAATTCATTGATGAACACAGTATGAGCACCGGTATCTCTTCCGTTGCCTTCATTGCAGCCACTTTTAGTATCATCACCGCAACCGGTTAAGAAAGTTGCAACAAATCCTGCTGCCAGTACAAATGTGAATAAGATTGATTTCTTCATTTTAAGTTTGTTTTTTAGTTAACGAATGTTTACCAAATATAATGACTTAATAATGAAATCAAAAACATTTACATTTTTTTTACTAAAGATAATTTATTGAAAACTAAATTAATTGCATTTTTAACAAATACGGAGTCAGCCATAATTTTAAAAGGGCGGCAATTTTTTTGCCACCCTGTTAAAAAAAAGTATTTTTTTATATTTTATTGTTTTATGAAAACCCCATTGATTTTAAATCCTGTTAAAGGAATATCAGTGCCATTAAAGTTGTATGTTACGTTTGCTACCAACTGTGTGCTTAATTGTGTTTTATCGGCGTTCCAGCTGCCTTTTCCCGATGTTAATTTGGTGTTTTTCAGGGTAGTACCCAATACATCTATATTGCCTAAGAAAACCGGAGTGGCTGTGCCTGTTTCTATGTTGATTTCAATAGTACCACCGCCTAAAAGAGAACTTTTTGCATTTATTTTTCCGTCTGTAATACCCGAGCCGTTAGTTATAATAAGTGTGTCGCCATACTTTACTGTTGCAGTTGGATCACCAATGATACCACGAATAAAATTACTATCTGCCAAATAGTGATCACCATAGTAAGTTCCGATAAAACCAGTTTCGTCAAATGTTGGGTCTACGGGTTTGCTGCATCCTGATAAAAATATTGCAGATATTATTGTCGCAAATGTAAGTGATAATAAGAATGATAGTTTTTTCATTTTGACTATTTTGTTTATTAAACAAAGATATTGCCAAAAAATTGAAAACAATAGCTTTTATATGTATTTAACTGCAAATTAATCCACTTTTTAAACTAAGATAAGTTCTAAGCTGTTAACAGATTTTAAACGTGCGATATTAAAATTAATTGTAAATTAGTAAACATTTTACCTCATGAAGACAATCGATGAATGGCTTACATTGTATGGCAGAGACCATCAAAATCCTGTAAATAAACTTATTCACTGGATTTGTGTGCCAGTAATCTTGTTTACAGTGTTCGGTTTATTAATGTCTATTCCATTTCCTGATATTGCAAATGGCTGGGTTAATCCGGCTTCTATTGTATTTTTAGCAGCATTGGTATTCTATTTAAGGTTATCCTTTCCAATATTTGCTGGTATGGTGATTATTGGCTTTTTCTTTTTATGGGTAAATCGTTATTTAGCAATCTCTCTTTTGCCATCCATTGGACTAAATTTATGGCAGTTTTCATTAATTGTATTTGTAATAGCATGGATTTTTCAATTTATTGGTCATAAAATCGAAGGACAGAAACCTTCTTTTCTGGAAGATTTGCAATTTTTACTGATAGGCCCGATATGGTTGTTACATTTCTTATTCAAAAAAATTGGTATTCCCTATAAATAATTATACATTAGTAATTCAAAAATTCAGCATATGACAGTAAATATTGAAAGTCAGGTGTATGCAGCATTTGATGCGGCAGCACTGGTGAACAGACAGCGTCAGTTTTTCAATACGGGAAAAACAAAAGACGTAGAATTCAGAATTCAGCAATTAAAAAAATTAAGACAATTGATTGTTGATAATGAGCAAAATATCATGGATGCCTTAAAAAAGGATTTAAATAAGTCGCCCATGGAAGCGTACGGAACCGAAATCGGATTTCTGATAGCAGATATTGACCATACTTTGAAAGATATCCGTTCCTTATCCAAACCCAGAAAAGTAAAAACACCCTTGTTTCACCAGTTGGGAAGTTCCTGGATACAGGCAGAGCCTTATGGTGTTACGTATATAATTGCTCCGTGGAATTATCCATTTCAGTTGGCATTATCACCGGTAATAGGTGCAATTTCTGCAGGAAATACTTGTATCATCAGACCATCCAGAATGTCTGAGAATACGGCAAAAATTATGGAGCAAATCATCAACAATAATTTTGAAGAGAGTTTCCTGAAAGTTGTATTGTCTAATATTGAGCAAAGTAATGCCTTGCTGGAGCAGAAATTTGATTACATATTTTTTACAGGAAGTCCGGATGTTGGCCGCCAAATATATCAGGCAGCTGCCAAACATCTGACACCTGTGACCTTAGAATTAGGCGGTAAAAGTCCTTGTTTTGTAGATGAAACATTTAATACAAACTGGGGAATCAAACGCCTGGTTTGGGGCAAATTTACGAATACCGGACAAACCTGTGTGGCACCGGATTATGTGCTGGTAGATAAAAAAGTAAAACAAAAATTTGTTGAGCAATTCAAAAAAACAGTGCTGGAATTTTATGGTGAAGACCCGCAGAAAAGTCCGGATTTAGGAAGAATCATCAACGAAAAACATTTTTTAAGATTGAGTAATCTGCTAAAAGACGGAAATGTATTAATGGGTGGACAAACAGATATCAAAGATTTATACATTGCACCAACATTATTAGACAACGTATCTCCTGATTCGCCGGTGATGCAGGGTGAAATCTTCGGACCTATCTTACCTATTATAGAATACGAAAAACTGGATGATGCCATTGCGTTTGTCAATTCAAGAAATAAACCGCTAGCACTGTACATATTCTCGGATGATAAAATGTA
>JBIKPT010000074.1:0-12551 GCA_044357355.1 Chitinophagales bacterium | reverse complement strand
GTTGATGTATGTTCAGCTAATGCAGTTAACACCAGCAACCAGCTAAATAATACTGCTATTATCTGTTTCATTGTTCATTTGTTTATCTTGTTTTTTTAATACTTCTTCAATACGTTGAATCAGTTCGAGTTTTGCACGATAATATTTCAGAATCGCTTCTTTTATTTTCCGATTATTCGGATTTTTTTTCAGCTCATTCATTAATACTACTTTCATCGGACTGTCCAGTATTACTTCGTTTTCCACTTCTTTTGGAATGCTCATTTCATTCGAGTTGATGTTGCTCAGTTTCTGCTGTATGTCAGATTCATAAGTATTCACCTGTCTGCAAAATTCTTTTGAAACACCATCTATGGAACAAATCGTATTTGTTGGTTGCTTATGTTGTAGTAAAAATAACATCATCACACCTGTCAATGCAGCAGCAGCAAATTGTATCCATCGGTTTTTCCATAATGGAATTACTTTCTTTCGGGTTACGATTTGTTCAATGTTGTCCCAAAGTTTTTGTTTGTTTGGAAATTCAACATCAAATTTCTGACGGTGCTGTTTGATATATTTATCTATATTATCCATGTTTTCTTTTTTTTGTTACTAATAATTCCTTCAGTTTTCGCTTTGCTTTAAACAATTGTGTTTTTGCCGTTGATTCGGATATTTCCAGCATATCTGCAATTTGTTTGTGCGAATAATCTTCAAACACAAACAGGTTGAAAACCACTCTGTATCCCTGAGGCAATTCTTCCAGTGCTTTTTTAATTTCCTCAATGGTAAAATTATTTTCACTTTCACTGTCATTATCACTCTCACTCTCACTCATATCTTCTTTCAACTCGTCAAATGCTATCTTTTTTTTCTTCAAAACATTTAAGCAAGTGTTTGTCACTATTTGTTTCATCCAGCTTCCAATACTGCTTTCATTTCTGTACTGATGAATGTTGTTAAATATTTTAATGAACGCTTCCTGCAAGGCATCTTCCGCTTCTGCCTGATGTTGCAAAATCCGTAAACATAGATTATACATGGCATCTGCATATTGCAAATACAATTGTTTACAAGCCAGCACATCCTTTTGCTTCAGCTTTTCCAGAAATGTATGATCCGTACTGTATTCCAAATTTTTCTGTTCAATAGTAAAGACACGAATTTAACAGATAGTTGCCTGAAGCCTGCCGGAATTATAAATTTTCGGTTATTTATTAACATTTCAGGATAGATTTTGCTTTAAAATCGGCTAAATCAAGTCTATTTTTGCAACATGCAGGATACGTTCAGACAACAAGGATTACGTAAAAGATTGGTACAGGAATTGCAAGGTGAAGGTATACAAGATGAAAATGTATTGAAAGCCATAGAAAAAATACCGCGCCATTTTTTCATTGAAACTGTTTTCGGTGATGATGCTTATGAAAATAAACCGTTTCCGATTGGCCGCGGACAAACTATTTCCAATCCGTATACGGTTGCTTATCAGACGGAATTGCTGGATTTAAAAGCTGGTGATAAAGTGCTGGAAATAGGCACAGGCTCCGGATATCAGTCTGCCGTGCTGGCTGAGTTAGGCGCTGAAGTGTTTACCATCGAAAGACACCAGCCATTATCCAATAAGGCAAAAAAGGTGCTGACGCATTTTGGTTATACCAATGTGAAAACGTTTTATGGAGATGGTTTCAAAGGTTTGCCACAAGATGCGCCTTTTGATAAGGTATTGATTACAGCTGCAGCACCAGAAATTCCAAAGGAACTATTAAAGCAACTGAAAGTTGGCGGTATTATGGTAATTCCGTTTGGTGAAGGTGAAACTCAGAAAATGATCAGAATAAAACGTTTGGATAACAATGAATTTGAAAAAGAAACGTTTTCTACATTTACATTTGTACCCATGCTGAAAGGTGTAGAAGATTAATTTTAAATACTTAAGAAATGAAACGAATAATAAATTTTGTATTGATAGCAGCCTGTTTGCAGTCGCTTGCTTTTGCACAGGGAAGTTTATCAAAAAAACAATTTGACGAATTATGGAGCAAAGCAGATAGCTCTACTAAAATTATCATTAAAACCGGAAATTCAACAAAAGATCTGAATGCACAGGAACGCAATAATATTGAGTCTGTGGACATCAAACAAAAAACCGTAACCAATCCCAATTATAATTTCAAAAAAGTTGATACGTCTAATCTGGATGCACTTTCTTCAAAACCCATCATAAAAGGTACTTCCGCGAAGTCAAAAACAACTTCAAAAACGAGCGAAGTCAAAGAAACAAAATTGAAAGCAGCAGCAGCACCGGTTAAAGATGCAGCCACTAAAACAACGGACGCAATAAAAAACACTGACAAAAAAGTGAATACAGTTGCTAAATCAACCGTAAGTGATACACCTAAGAAAACGCTTACCGAAGATGATTTTTCTTCCAAGCCTATTGTAAAAGGCAAGAAAACAGTAACAGAAAGCAGTCCGGAAACAACCACAACACCGGTAAAAAAATACATTATAGATACCACTAAGAATTTTAAAGAATTTACGTTCGAAACAAAACCGGTTGTTAACAACAGCGCTTCGTATAGCAGAAGAGATGAACCGATGCCAAAATCAGCACAACAAATAGATGAGGAAATTCCGGTGAACAGAAAGCCGAATAATACCAATGTTGACAAGGACAATTCGTTTATGAAAGAAGCCTATGCACAATACGACAAAGAAGCTGATTCTTTGCACAGTGCCAATAAAAGACGACTGGACAGCATCATGCAGGCACTGAATATAAAAGTGCCGGTCGTTATTAATTCGTCAGAATTTATTGATATCTACGTTAACGGCGGTGGCACTTTACAGAACAATGATTCAAAATTGTACGACCGGATTTCTATTTTACATACCGGTGTAATTCAACGTGAATACAAAACAAAAACGGAAGGCGTTCAGCGTTCTGAAAAAAAGATATCTAAAGATGAGCTGACGAAACTGGCGCAATATATGGTAGATATGGGATTTCTGGATTTTAACAATGACTACGACTGTGCCGATGAAGATGAGCTGTGCAACCAGCGATTTGGCAAATCGCCGCAAGTAGTGCCATTAGAGATTTCCTTTACTGCAGGCCAGCGCAAGAACAAAGTGAAAGTGGCCATCTTTGCACCTAAGACAGAAAAAAATCTCGTGAATTATCCGGCAAACCTGGAAAAGATCATGAATGCGATTTATACGATAGTAGAGAAGTAATTTTATCATCGAATTTCCGCGTCGCTGTCATTTCGAGCGCAGCGAGAAATCTTGCTTGGTGTTTTCAGTAGGCAGTTTGTTGGAAACCAACAAAGGCGAGAGAGTTGTCAATTGAAAGACTCGCGCAAGAATTGACGATTAAATTTTTTCCTTCACTTTTTTTCTTTCTATGGTTGCAACCTCTTTAGGTTCAGTTAGAGTCCAATTATTACAATTGAACTTGGTTTCAAAAAAGGTGTAGTAAAAGTAATCACAACAAGGACGCATAATTGTCTTTAAAGTATAAAGAGAGTCGTTTTTAGTAAATAAGTCTGTTGCATATAAATAACCTGAAATAGAATATACTTTGTAAGAATTATTATTGTTTTGTAATATTTCTAATGAATTCCTATCTGTAAGTCGATATTGATTAGATAAAGAAGAATAAATAATATCGTCATCTTCATCTCGATCAATATCAATTAAATAAAAGTCTGAAAGTGATAAATCTTTATAATAAATAGAGAGAAAATTCTCTTTGGATATTGTCTGATTAGCAGCTTCTATGATTTGTTGCTTCTTTTTATTTGAATACTTTTTGACATAAGGACTAAAATCAAATATTAAATATGATTTTGTAGTATCAATTTTATTTTTTGCGATAATTGGGTTTACAGTGTTTGATTTCGTTTTCTTTTGTGTTTGTGTACAAGAATAAACGAGAATAAATACAATTGCTGTAAGTTTATAGCACTTCATAATATAGTTTATATACTTTTTGTATTCTACAAAGTTTCGCAAATAAAGACAATATCATGCTTGCTTTGCAAATAAACGATATATATAAATATAAAAAAATAACTTTTACTTCTTCGTAAAACCATCCTTCAAACCCACCGTCTTATTAAAGATCATTTTTTCAGCAGTCGAATCTTTATCTAAATAAAAATATCCTTTGCGCAAAAACTGGAAATGGTCGTTGAGTGTAGCATTTGCTAATTCAGGTTCTGCATATGCTATCGGAATAATATCCAAACTGTGTTCATTGATATACTCTTTAAAATCGCCTTCTTCTGCATTTGGATTTTCTACTTTAAACAGTCGGTCGTATTCCCGTACTTCCACCGGAACGGCATATTGTACACTTACCCAATGCAAGGTTCCCTGCACTTTTATACCTGAAGTATCCTTGCCACTCTTGCTGTCTGTATGATACGTGCAATGAATTTCTGTAAGATTTCCATCAGCATCTTTTATAGCTTGATCACACGTCACGATAAACGCACCTTTCAAACGGATGGCTTTTCCAACTTCCATCTTGAACACTTTCTTTTGCGGTTCTTCCACAAAATCTTCGCGCTCTATATAAATTTCCTTGGTGAAGGCCACTTTTCGGTAACCGCTCGTTTCATCTTCCGGATTGTTTTCGATGTCTAATAAAATCTCATTTTCCAGATTGGTAATAATCACCTTCACCGGATTGAAAACAGCCATTCTGCGCAATGCAATCTTATTCAAATCTTCGCGTACACAAAATTCCAGTAGGGAAATGTCATTGATTTTTTCACGCTTCGCAATACCGGCTCTGTCGCAGAATTCACGAATAGCACTTGCCGTATAACCACGACGACGCATTCCTGAAATCGTAGGCATGCGCGGGTCGTCCCAGCCAGCCACATGTTGCTCTTCTACTAATTGTTTCAGTTTACGTTTACTCATTACCGTGTAATTCACGTTCACGCGCGCAAACTCATATTGTTTAGATGGATAGATGCCTAATTTTTCAATACACCAGTCATATACTTCGCGATGCGGCACAAATTCTAATGTGCAAATGGAATGTGTGATTTTTTCAATCGAATCGCTTTGTCCGTGTGCGAAATCATACATCGGATAAATGCACCATTTGTCGCCGGTGCGGTGATGATGTGCAAATTTAATTCTGTACAAAAGCGGATCACGCATCAGCATATTCGGTGATGCCATATCTATTTTTGCACGAAGCGTTTTTTCACCTTCTTTGTATTTGCCAGCTTTCATATCGGCAAATAACTGCAGATTTTCTTCCACTGTTCTGTTGCGGTATTCGCTGTTGGTGCCTGCTTCCGTTGGTGTGCCTTTTTGTTCCGCAATTTCATCCGATGATAAATCGCAAACATAAGCATCGCCTTGTTTAATTAACTGAACAGCGAAATCATACAGTTGATCGAAATAATCACTTGCATAAAAAATATTTTCCCAATCAAAACCTAACCATTTCACATCTTCCTGAATGCTGTCAACATACTCTGTGTCTTCTGTCACCGGATTGGTATCATCGAAACGCAGGTTGGTTTTACCACCGAATTTTTTTGCTACACCAAAATTTAAACAGATAGACGAAGCGTGACCTAAATGAAGATAACCATTCGGCTCCGGCGGAAAGCGCGTTAGAATGGAATCGTATTTGCCTTCTTTCAAATCATTATCGATGATTTCTTCTATGAAGTTCAGTGATTTATTATCTTCTATGTGTGTTGTTTCCATTTTCGTTAATTTTCGTTATTCGACATCTCGTTCTATATTGGATGAAGAATTTTTCAGTATTTCATCATCAATATTATAACTGACTGTAACAATTTCGTATTCGTTTCGAGGTGGCTGTTTTACCAAATAATTTTATCAAGTCGTGAATTGCAGGACCGGATAATTCACCAACTAAACCAACACGCAAAAACTTCATCATGTCGCCGGTTTTAATATTGTTTGTAGCAGCAAAATCTTTTAAAGCAGTTTCTATAACTGTACCTTCTGCTTCGGAAAATTGTTGTAGTAAATTATCAAACGCATCTGTATCAAACTGATCTTTGATGTTGTTTATTTTAGCTAATGTTGCAGCATCATATTTTTCAGTTGCCTGAAATAAATAACCGAAGTGTTCAATATCATTAATAAAAACAAGACGCTCTTTAACCAGTCCGGCTGCTTTTACCAGATAGTCTGATTCCTGTTCTCCAAATTTAGCCGTCACCAAATCTTTTACCAAAACAGCTAATGCTTCGTCAGTTATTTTTTTGATATATTCGGCATTAAACCACTTCGCTTTTTCAAAATCAAATTTTGCGCCGGCTTTGTGAATATGCTCAATGCTGAATGCTTCTATTAATTCATTTTTAGAAAAAATTTCCTGTTCTGTTCCAGGATTCCAGCCTAAAAATGCTAACATATTAAATACCGATTCCGGCAAATATCCTTTTTGTTTGTATCCTGAACTGACTTCGTTTGTTTTCGGATCTGTCCATTCCAGCGGAAATACCGGAAACCCTAAACGGTCACCATCTCGTTTACTCAATTTTCCGTTTCCATCTGGTTTTAATAAAAGCGGCAAATGTGTAAATTTTGGCATAGAAGCTTCCCAACCCAGATATCTGTAAAGTAAAACATGCAATGGTGCACTTGGCAGCCACTCTTCACCACGTATGACATGCGAAATCTGCATTACATAATCATCGCACACATTGGCTAAATGATAGGTAGGCATACCATCGCTTTTCAACAGCACCTTGTCATCCATCTGCGAACTGTTGACAACAACCCAACCGCGTATTTCATCATAGAATTTCACGTCTTCATCCGCTGGTAATTTTATACGAATGACATAATGTTCATTGTTTGAAAGTCGTTGTGCCACTTCAGTTGATGAAAGTGTCAGTGAATTTTTACCCAGCTCACGTGTGTTGGCATCATATTTAAAATTTGCGATATTCGCTTTTAGTTGATCTAGTTCTGTTTCCGTATCAAATGCATAATAAGCAAAGCCTGCGTATAATAATTTTTCCGCATATTGACTATAACTGGCTTTTCTGTCGCTTTGGCGATAAGGTGCATGAACACCGTCACCAAATCCTACGCCTTCATTAGGTTCAATGCCGGTCCATTTTAAGGATTCTATGATGTATTGTTCCGCACCTGGTACTAAACGGTTCTGGTCGGTGTCTTCGATTCTTAAAATAAAATCGCCGCCATTTTTTTTAGCAAACAGGTAATTATACAAAGCGGTGCGAACGCCACCAATGTGTAGCGGACCGGTTGGACTGGGTGCAAAACGAACTCTAACTTTACTGCTCATACTTTATTTTATTAGAAATTAGCTGAATAGCTAATTTGAAAATTGTAATTTCGGACTGTAAAAATAAGTAATTAGCCTTGTAAAATGTATTTTGTCAGGATACCATATATTATTAAAAAACTATTTCCGCAACATATTTGGGATTTACCCAACCGAGAAAACAAGATTTACCTGACATTTGACGACGGACCGCACCCTGAAATCACGCCTTGGATACTCGAACAGCTGAAAAAATACCATGCAAATGCTACATTTTTTTGCTTAGGCGCACATGCTGAGAAATATCCCGAAATAGTAAGCCAAATTGTAGCAGATGGACACGCAATAGGTAATCATGGATATGCTCATTTAGATGGTTGGAAAACGAACGATGATGATTATTTGCAGGATTTTATACGCGGTCAAAAAATCTTGAAACAAATCACATCTTTTGATGTAAATATATTTCGTCCGGCATATGGAAAAATTAAAAAATCTCAAATCTTAAAACTTAAATCAACTATTGCTACGCAGAAGGCATCAATTATAAACTGGAGTTTGATGGCAGGCGACTTTGATCAGCAGATTACTTCAGAACAATGTTTTTCAAACTTGCAACGTATAAAAAGTGGTGATATCGTGGTTATGCATGACAATGATAAAGCAAGAAAACATTTGGAATATTGCCTGCCTAAATTTTTAGAATTTTGTAAAGAAAGAAATTTTAGTTTAAATAAATTGAATCTATAAAGATTAACGTATTATTTATCTCTCATGACTCACGACTCACGACTCACGACTTTTGTTGATACACATACACATTTATACGAAGAACAATTTGATGCTGACAGAACAGCAATGATTGAACGTGCAATAAATACTGGTGTTTCCAAGATGATTATTCCAAATGTAGATGCTGCAACTATTAAAGGAATGTTGGATTTGGTGCAACAGTTTCCAATCAATATTTTTCCGATGATAGGCTTGCATCCATGTTATGTGAAGCCTGAATCGTACAAAGCTGAGTTAGAAATTGTGAGACAGTATTTATTTAATGAAATTACATTTACCAATCACAGCTCAATACAAACGCCACAATTCGTTGCTGTTGGCGAAATTGGCCTTGATTTATATTGGGATAAAAGCACGCTTGATATTCAGAAAGAAGCTTTTGAACAGCAATGCGACTGGGCCATTGAAAAGCAACTGCCGGTTGCCATTCACTCGAGAGATTCTACATACATTTTGATTGAACTTCTGAAGAAAAGAAAAATTAAACCACGCGGTGTTTTTCATTGTTTTACCGGTAGTCTGGAAGAAGCAAATGAAATTTTAAAGCTTGGATTTTATGTAGGTATTGGTGGTGTGATAACGTATAAAAACACACATTTAAGAGACACGTTAAAACATTTGCCGTTAGATAAAATAGTGTTGGAAACGGATGCACCTTATTTGCCGCCGGTACCGTTCCGAGGCAAACGAAACGAAAGTGCTTATACTAAACTTGTGGCAGAGACCTTATGTGCTTTATATGAGAAAGGATTGGAAGAGATTGCTGCTGTTACCACCCAAAATGCAAAGGATTTATTTGGCATTTAATTCGTAAATTTACAACGAAATTCAATGTATGAAAAAATCACTTTTGTTACTCACAGTAATTGCATTGTTTGCAGTTTCCTGTTTAAAACCAGAAGAAGAGACAGGTCCTAAATTAATTTTTAAATTCAGATTTGATTCTACCCAGGTGAGGCTGAATAATTTTGGAAACGCTACAGGGATTCCTTCAGGTAATGCGGCTCAATCACCAAAATTTAATTTAATGGGTGCACATTATATTGAACTGGCACCGGACAGCACTACATTGCTGACTACCGGAGAAATTTTATATAAAGCTGCTGAAGTAAATACAGGTGGTTCTGCAGCAATAGATTTTTCCAGAGAAGTTGTGAAAGGTGCAGGTGAAGAGTTCTTTTCAGTTCCATTAAAGAATATTGCGCCCGGAAGCTATAAATGGCTCCGTGTTTCATTAGCGTACCAGAATTTTGATGTAAACATGATTTACCGGACTTCATTATACAACAGCGGCAATCCGATTGCATTAAATGGTACTGTAGCTGCTTTTATCGGTTTTGATACGTATATAACATCTTTTAAAGTTAAGAACCAGACAGTATCTGTAAATGCCAATAAAAAACAGGGATTTGGTGCAGCAGAAATAAATAATCTGCCAGTTGGTATACCGGCTCAAGCTCCCTTTTTATGGCAATCGCCATCCGGTGCAACAACGGTACCGAATCCCATTGCTATTTCTTCTCCAATACCTCCGGGTTCTTGTGTAGTAACTGGGAGATTTTCTTCAGGCCTGACTATAACCGGAAATGAAACTAAAGATATAGTTATAACTGTTTCCATTTCAACTAATAAAAGCTTTGAATGGAGGGATAAGAACAGCGATGGTTTATTTGAACCTGTTGATGGTCTGAACAGCAATGCGGCAATGGACTCAGTGGTTGATATGGGTGTGAGAGGCCTTATTCCGTTTGTAAATTAAATTTCTGCTGACCTGCTAAAATAAAAAATGCGCTTCCGGATGAAGCGCATTTTTTGTATTAAATATGGAAGGTTATTGACCGTATTTTACCGGCAGGGTAATATAACAATTCACTTCCTTTCCATTTTGTTTTCCCGGTGTCCATTTCGGCATTCCGTCAATCAGCATTATTGTCTGTAATTCAAAAGACGGATTGTCTGTTTTTATAATTTTCGGATTCTTGGCATCGCCTAAGGTGTTGATATAAAATTTCACCATCACTGTTGCTTTTTTCCCAACCAGTGTATCCGGAATAAATGCGGTACCTGAAGCAATATAATCTTTTAAACCGGCTTCTCCTTCGGGAAACTGAGGCATTATTTCTGCTTTTTCCAGAATAACGGATTCATCATCGATAGAAGAAACTTCTTCTTTTGCTTCTTCTTTCACCTGATACAAAAACGGACGTGCCATAGAATCCAGTTTTCGTTCTCCTGCCATCATAGAGTCTACATTTCCACCGTATTTGGAATACAGGATATCACCTTTTGGAAAGGTGTTTTTAGGTGGTTTAAATCCGGTAAACGATATATAAAGCACTAACGCAACAAGGTAAGTCAGGTATTTAAAATTCATACATTCTGTTTCATCAAACTTAGTCAAAAATTACGCCAAAGTCAATTAATCAGTCATTTTTATAATAGTAGGAGAAACCGTAATTAACAACAGAATAAATGCTGTAGGCTAAAAAAAAGAAAGCAAACTCCAGTTGATTTCTCATGCCAAAAAGCAGAATGTAAATTATAATCACTACGGCAGACAAAATAAATTTAAGAACGATGGCTGCAAGGTTGCCACCCATCATTTTTTTACTGTCTTTTTTGCTGGCAGTCGTAACAATGTAGCAGTAAATAAAAGAGACAATACTAATTCCAATGGTCATCCATCGGTATCCTAAAACCAACGGTTCAGCGATGAAAAAACTGGAAATAATAAAGAGTATCGTGATAAATACCAGCGTGAAGTACCATTTTAATTGCATCTCTAAATCAGCTTATTTGCTTGTAAATTCTGTAAAAGGCAACACTAAGACCTGAAAGAAGCATCAAAATTAATAAAACAGGACTTATTTGAAGTTTTTTATCCAGATAATAACCAATAGCTCCAAATATTCCGATGATGGCAAACATTTCAAAGACCATTCCTGAATAGATTATCCAGTTGCTTGTTTTTTTATCCGATGTGTTGTTGTTGACCGGTTTTGTTGGTTTCTCCATGCTGCTCTGCTTGTTGTATGGGTTTAATTACAGAAGATATATTTACCAATGATCCATTTATGGCAGCACCTTCTTCAACGGTAAGTTTTTTATATTTCACATCTCCTTCAAAAACTGCGGTTGCTCTGAAAAATAGAATACCATTTACTTCCAGATTACCTTTCACCTTTCCTTCAATGGTGAGGTCGTTGCATTTTATGTTACCGTTTACCTGTGAAGCTGCACCAATGACAACTTTTGACGCACAATTGATATTTCCTATAATCTTTCCGTCAATTCGAAAATCCGTTTGCGCGCTAATGTCACCAGTTAAAACGGTACCGTCATTAATTTTGTTGGCAACCATGGTTTCAAGGTTGCTTTTAGGTGCAATTTTTGAGAACATATTATTTATTTATAAATTTTAACGGATCAATAGCCTGACCTCTGTACCAAAGTTCCAGTTTAGTACTATAGCCTTTTGCCGCTGGTTGCTTACCCGACTTAGCAACTATATCACCTGAATTGACAAAGTTACCTGTTTTCTTTAATACTTGGCTATTGTTTTTTAAAATGTAAACCAATTGATTTTCAGCTTGTATGACGATGTATGCGCCATTTTCCGGAGTATTGCCTGTCAAAATCACATTTCCGGAAAGTACAGCCTTTACGTCTTCATCGGCAGTTGCTGAAAAGGTTATTCCCGGATTTATAGTCGAGAATTTAGCAATTATAGCTCCGGAAACAGGCTTTTCTATCAATAAATTACTAAGAATACTCGTTTTCGTATCTTGCACAGATTCCAGTAATTCAGCATTTTTCAGCCCTTTTTCTACTTCTCTAACAAATTTAGATTCATCAGTCGTTTTAATACTCAGAATTCCGGTATCTACTTTTGATTTTTTTATGGGTGATTTTACAGCATCTACCACAATTTTGTCATTCAGAATATTTTGAAGGTTACTGATATATTTTTGCTGCGCTTTCACTTTTTCATCCAGTTCTTCCGCTTTGAGGCTCATTTGAACTACTTGTTTTCTGCCGGAAGAGGAACCATAGCCCGGAATGTACTGTTTTAATGGAGTAAAAGCGATTAAAAGAAAATTTAACAAGGTGAAAAAAGCCAGTAAAAGTCCTGTAACCGCTATTACATTCAAGCGGTTAAGTTCCAATACCATTTTCACATCATAGCTTTTTTCATCTACAATCTGAAAGCGATAAACGTTCTTAAGTTTAGCTCGCCATTGTTTCCAGTCTGGTTTTTTTATTGCCATAAAGCCGAATTAAATAAATTTCACTCTAATAAGTAAAATAAATTTAGGAAATTGCGTTAAAATTAGGGAATTAAAACGAGCATGCGACTATCAACTGTTAAAAAACTGTTTTTCTTGGTTTGTTGCCTTTTCATCTTCTCAGGAACTTCATTTGCTGATAAGAAAAAGAAAAGTGTCGGTAAATACGAAAAACCTAATATTAT
>JBIKPT010000073.1:0-12598 GCA_044357355.1 Chitinophagales bacterium | reverse complement strand
CTTTAAAATCCATGTCTTCAATTTTGCACTGTTCAAATTGAACCCAAGGGTAATGTTCCGGCTGCAATAAATCGTTCTCAATATATTTTTCCATTAAGGGATCAATGGCAGTCACCTGATTTCGTTTCAGGCAAATAAAAATTCCGGCCGGACCGCAACCGGCATCCAGTAAAACAAAGTGTTCCGGAAGTTCAATATATTTTTCAATGTCAAATAATAACTGATCCCAGTAGCTGGCTTTCCATTGTAAATAATGATTTCTGTCTTTATCTTTGAGATACCTTTTCCACCATCTCAATTCGAGTGCTTGCGCTAAATTCCATTTCCAGGTAGTAGGTGTTGACAACTTAATAGTTTGGACAAATTTATAGTTTATATCCGACAGAAACGACAATAGCCGGTTTTTTTGTACTTAAGGTAGCTGCGGGCACCGGTTTCCACGCTTCCGTATTGAGCTGATAAGGTACATACAACTCTTTAAAGTTGGTTTGTACGTAGGCAATATCTGCAAAAAAATGCTTGCCTCTGTAGCCAAATCCTGCGGAAAACGTCAGGCTGGAAGTATTGATATTACTGGGCGCAGCGGCATTTTTAAACGGCGATGTCCTGTATTGAATACCACCACGAATACGTATCGGATCGTATTTGAATTCCACACCGGCTTTTATGGTATGGAAGAGTCCGTACTTTTCTTTTATTAGATTGTTTACAAAGTTTTCATAGGCTTTTGCATTGACATCATTCTGGCTCAATTTAAATTTAGAATTGCTGGCGTCGCTTAATTCATATTCAACCGAGACCAATCCATATTTATGAATATAGCCTGCACCTGTCGTCAATTTCCAGGGTTGCACATATCTGTATTTAGAGGCGCCTTCAGGAGAATCACCGGTGAAAATAAAAGACTGACTGGCATAATCCACTTCCATTTGTGTCAAGAATTCATCTCGCATAAATAAAATTCCGGGTGTTTGAAATGCTAATGACAACCGCAGGTTACTGATGGGCATTCCAATTATTCCGAGTTTCAAATTAAAACCAACACCTCTGGTCTTAAGAAAAGTCGAATTTAAAAAGGAGTTTAAATCAAAAGCAGAATCGCGTATGTCTGTTTCTGTAAGACGAATTCTTTCCGTATAATTTACAATCGGCACACCAATTGAAGCACCAATCATGAATTTCTCTTTATAAGTACTGCCGAAACCGAGCGCCAGTTCGTTGATGCCACCAGATTTTGTAATCTGAAAATCCTGTTGCATATTGCCATTGTTTGTAGCGGTAAACGTATTTCCCAAAGAATCTATGGTAATTAAGCCTAACTGAAAAGCAATGCTGGCATCAAACGGATAATTGTCGGCAGCTCCGGCAGAGTCTGTTATAAATTCTCTGTCGTTCAGTTTTTCGTAGTAGTTGTTTAGTAAACTGTTTTTAGTGTTGTAACCGCCGAAAAAATACTGGTCATTAAAATTGGCAAGTCTGTTGAGTGCAAATCCGAATTTAAGTCCGTTCCAGTTTTTACCGGAATTAGCATATCTACTTGCAACAATAACACCAAGGTTTGTCAGTTGAAATTTTACTTTACTATCTTTTGTCGTGTTGTTTAAATAGCTCGATGAAGATTTATTGATAGAAATTGCCGGTGACAAAATAAATTCTGTGGAACTGAATTTGGCAATACCGGCTGGATTGGTAGAAAGAACACTGATATCTGCGCCTATCGTACCCATGGTATTTCCCAACGCAATATTTCGCGCAGTACCCTGAACGGCTGGAGTGCTGTACCTTAATGCATCTATATCGGTTTGTGCATAGGAAAATGATACTAATATAGATAGTAAGCTAAAGGTGAATACTTGTTTATGCATCAGATAATATTAATAATGTTATTTCGGACGTGTGCCAATTTTAATTCCGCTGTTTCCGTTTCCTGAGTTGTTATTGTTGTTGTTTGACGGAGCCGGTGCAGTGCTGTTATTCCAGTTGTTATTAGCCGGTTTATTATTGTATCTGTACACATCATTGTTTGCCGGCGTGGAATTAGAGTTGGGACTGGTTTTATTCGTTGTATTATTATTCCACTTTTTAGTCGGTGTTACTTGCTGCTGATTAGTATTGGTTGAGCCTTTTGTAAATCCTCCATTATTTGTATTGGAAGGATAATTGTAATTATAGTTGGTATTATTGCTTTTAGTGGTGTTATTCGTGTTGTTGTAACCACCGGTTCTTGGCGTGTATATTACATTTTTTCGTTGTTGGTCATAAAATCCTTCGTAATTGGAAAAACCGTTATTGTAAATCGTATTTGCACAAAAAGGAGAAAATCCAAAATTATTCCATGAATTCCAGCCAAAATTATTCCAGCTGTTAAACGGACTGTTAAATCCGGTATTGTAGCAGCTATTGAAACCTGGTAGTACTATTATAAATTGAGCATTATTGCAGAATGGATTGTAGAAATTATTGTAACCAAACGTCCAGCTCGGCGTAAAGGCATAGCTGTTCCAGTTGTTCCATCCGAAGTTGTTGTTAAACGAATTCCATGGATCGTAGAAGTTATTGTTCCAGTTGTTCCAGCCATAATTAAATTGAATGGATGGATTGTAGAATCTTCTGATTCTTTCCGTATAGCCAAAGCCAAAATCACTGCCGAAGTCATCCTGGAAATCATTGTCATTAAAGCGTGCATTAGCAGCAGAATTAAAATCACCGGATGACATACGCGATGTCGTAGTGCCTTCTTCCGTATAAGGTTGTGTTTTTTCCACAGGAATTATTCTCTCTGTTTGTTCCACAGGAGCACTGTATGTTTGTTTTACTTTAGCCTTTTTAGCTTTCGGTGCATCATACACATCATCTTGTATTTTTGCCATCGAAAAATGGAAAACACTGGTTAATAAAACGGAAAAAATAACTATATTTTTCATATCTCTTAATTTTAATCTTTTAGCAATCTTAAATCTCTTAATTTTATAAACAGAAATTATAGATAAACAGTTTCATTTTTTGTTGTTTATTTTATTAATTTTCGTGCAATTGGAATCTTACAAAACACTAATTGATAAAACAAATTTACAGTATTGATATTTCAAAAAGCATACCAAAGTATGTTAATTAACAACTAATTATCTAAAAATGAGCAAGGAAATCACTAGCAGAGCAGAAAATTACTCGGAATGGTACAATGATTTGGTGTTGAAAGGCGGTTTGGCCGATTATTCAGCCGTGCGTGGTTGCATGGTGATAAAACCTTACGGGTTCGCTTTATGGGAAAATATGCGCGATGTATTAGACAAAAAATTTAAAGATACTGGACACGTAAATGCTTATTTTCCTTTATTCGTGCCGAAAAGCTTGTTCGAAGCGGAAGAGAAAAACGCAGAAGGATTTGCTAAAGAATGTGCAGTGGTGACACATTATCGCTTGAAAACAGATCCGGAAAATCCGGGAAAGCTGATGGTAGATCCGGAAGCCAAACTGGAAGAAGAACTGGTAGTGCGTCCAACTTCAGAAGCCATCATCTGGAATACGTATAAAAAATGGATACAATCGTATCGCGATTTGCCTTTGCTGATAAATCAATGGGCGAATGTAGTGCGTTGGGAAATGCGTACGCGACTGTTTTTGCGTACCGCAGAATTTTTATGGCAGGAAGGACATACGGCACATGCCACCAGGCAAGAAGCCATTGAAGAGACCGTTCAGATGATAAATGTGTATGCAGATTTTGTAGAAAATTACATGGCATTGCCGGTCATCAAAGGTGTAAAATCAGAAAGTGAACGATTTGCCGGTGCCGAAGATACCTATACAATTGAAGCTATGATGCAGGACGGCAAAGCATTGCAGTCCGGTACATCACATTTTTTAGGACAAAATTTTGCGAAAGCGTTTGATGTTACTTTTGTCAACAAAGACAACCAGCCGGAACACGTTTGGGCAACTTCCTGGGGCGTTTCCACACGTTTGATTGGTGCGTTGATTATGGCGCATTCTGATGATGATGGTTTGGTGATGCCGCCAAAACTGGCACCACATCAGGTAGTGATTATTCCGTTCTTATCCAAGAATGTGGAGGAAACCAACAGCATGATTGAAAAAGCAAATGAACTAAAAAAAGAATTGTCAAAATTAGGAATTCGTGCTATTGTGGACAGCGACGAAACAAAACGTCCTGGTTTCAAATTTGCGGAATATGAACTGAAAGGTATTCCGTTGCGCGTGGTGATCGGACCAAGAGATTTAGCGAATGGCATGGTGGAAATAGCACGAAGAGATACCAAAGAGAAAGCACAGTTTGCGGTAGAAAATATTACACAAACGATTAGCGGTTTGTTGGATGATATACAGCAAAATATGTTCAATAAGGCAAAAGCATTCAGAGATGAAAATATTACGAAAGTAGACGACTTTGAAACCTTCCAGAAATTATTAGATGAAAAATCAGGCTTCTTATTAGCACACTGGGACGGCACTGCCGAAACCGAAGATAAAATAAAAGAATTGACCAAAGCAACCATTCGTTGTATTCCTTTGGACAATCCGCAGGAAGAAGGTAAATGTATTTTTTCAGGAAAGCCAAGCAAAGAACGCGTGTTGTTTGCGAGAGCTTATTAGTCTAAAATGAAAATTATACATTGGAATTGTAATATGGCTTTTCGTAAAAAAAACGAAAAGATTTTATTGCATAAACCTGATATTTTAATTATAACATAATGTGAAAGTGATATAAAATTAAGATTTGATGAGTTAACTGCAAAACCAAATGATTTTTACTGGTATGGAGATAGTGAAAACAAAGGAATTGGAGTTTTTTCTTATTCTGAATACAAGTTTGAATTAATTGAACAATTTAACCCACAATTTAGATATATAATTCCATTAAAAGCAAAAAGTGAATAAGATGAATTCATCTTATTTGTAATATGGGCAATGGATAATAAAGAAAATTATGAAGCAAGATATATTGCATAAGTTTGGTTGGCAATAAATTATTATAATCATTTATTAGATAAACCTTCTATTCTTATTGGTGATTTTAATAGTAATAAGATTTGGGACAAAAAAAAGAGATTAGGTAACCATACCGATGTTGTCAATTTCTTACAACAGAAAAAAATAATAGTTGATACTAAAATCAATTTAATGAGAAACAAGGAGAAGAAAGCACCCATACATTTTTTCTTCAAAAAAATATAAAGAAGTCATATCATATTGATTACTGTTTTGCTTCAGAAAACTTTTTATTGAAAGTTTAAAATTTACTATTGGTAATTTTGAAGATTGGATTTCATTAAGCGATCATGTTCCGATTTTTATTGAACTAAATTCTTAATTGATTTTTCCCAATGCCTTGGTTTATGTCTCACGAACCAAACTATTTTACTTTTCTTCCTCTGCTCATCTTCAAAGAAATCAATACCAAATCAGCCATATTTTTTACAAAAATCATCACAAACACTAAAGCGTAATTCATCACCTTAGTTTTTGTCCAAAAAATAAAACCATACCCAATAATAACAAACATGCCGAAGTAAATACACGTTAATCGTATGTTCACTTCGTGTATAATTGCATTGCTCGTAAAGTTTTTGTTTTTAATGGAACGAAGAAATAAAATAAAATGAAACCAGTACAATAAAGTAATTACTAAAATTTGTCCGTACGTGATATTTGTTTCCATTGTTACATCTTTCGCATCGGATAAATGTGCTATAGCAAGGTAGAAACCAACCAGACAAACGATGTTCCAAAAGCTGAATTTCAGTGCATTTGTTATGCGTAATTTAAAAGTCTCATTGGAAACAAAAAACAGCAATAATACGGTATTACACAACCAGTAATTTATTAATTCAATGACAAAACAAAATAATACCGCACCAGGTGTCCAGTCAAATAAGATAATACCTACAACGGGAATCAATAAATTCAACCAGAATTGATGCAAAGGTGATAGCCGCACAAATGAACTTAGCAAGCTGACTATACTATACGTGTTTTTCATTTAATGGTTTTAATAAAGGTAATAATTTTCGCTATCTTTGTTTTCACTTTCAGCAATAAATCAGCTGCAGTTAATGTATGAAAAAAACACTAGAACTCACGCTTTCTCCGGAAATTGCTTTTGATGAAAATGAACTTCATCAGCATATAAAATCTTCATTGCAAATAAAAGATGAAAACACTTTTCATATTCGTTTATTAAAACGAAGTATTGATGCACGTTCACGACAAATTAAAGTCAACCTGCAGGCAGAAATTTATGTGGACGAATTGCCCGAGCCTTTACTGCAATATCAACCGGAATACAAAGATGTCTCTAAGTCGAATCAAGCTATCATTGTTGGTGCCGGACCAGCGGGTTTGTTTGCAGCTTTGCGATTGATAGAACTTGGAATTAAGCCTGTTATTATTGAACGCGGAAAAGATGTGCAGGAGCGCAGACGAGATTTAGCCAATATCAACAAAAAAAATATTGTCAACGAAAATTCCAACTACTGTTTCGGCGAAGGCGGTGCCGGCACTTACTCCGATGGTAAGCTTTATACGCGCTCTAAAAAACGTGGCGACATCAGAAGGATTTTGGAAATCCTCGTAGCGCATGGTGCAAACGAAAATATTTTATACGAAGCACATCCGCATATCGGCACCAATAAATTACCCAAACTGATTCAGGAAATCAGAAATACCATTTTAAAATACGGCGGCGAAATTCATTTCAACACCAAAGTCGTTGACTTTGTCGTGGAAAAAAATGAAATGAAAGGCGTGGTAACAGAACTTTGTAACTACCCTAAATCCCTAAAGGGACTTTCTGGTGACGAAATAAATTCCCCTTTAGGGGTTAGGGGTTTTAACGGTATCGGTGTCATTCTAGCCACAGGTCATTCCGCACGCGATATTTTTGAATTGCTGCATCATAAAAATATATTGATTGAAGCAAAGCCATTTGCATTAGGTGTCCGCATCGAACATCAGCAATCATTAATAGATTCTATCCAATACAAATGTGCAGACATAGGCATATATCTGCCCGCTGCATCGTATAGTTTGGTGGAGCAGGTAAAAGTGGGTACGAATCAAAAAGGCGTATTTTCTTTCTGCATGTGTCCTGGCGGTTTTATTGTGCCTTCTGCTACCAATCAAAATGAAATTGTAGTCAATGGTATGTCGCCATCCAAAAGAGATTCGCCCTTTTCTAACTCAGGAATGGTCGTAGCTGTAGATGAAACGGATTGGAAAAATTTTAAACAATTTGGTCCGTTGGCTGCCATGGAATTTCAAAAAAGTGTGGAGCAAAAAGCGTGGCAACTGGCTGGAGAAACACAAATTGCACCGGCACAAAAAATGCAGGATTTTGTGCTGAAGAAAGTTTCCTCTTCACTATTAGATACCTCTTATCAGCCGGGATTAGTATCCGTAGAAATGCGTGATTTTTTACCTAACGAAATCGCATTTTGTTTGCAGGAAGGATTTAAAAGTTTTGGCAATAAGATGCGTGGTTATTTAACGAATGATGCTCAAATTATTGGGGTGGAAAGCCGAACATCTTCACCGGTAAAAATACCACGCGATAAAGAAACGTTTGAACATGTTTCTACTAAAAGATTATTTCCATGTGCTGAAGGTGCCGGCTACGCTGGTGGAATCATGAGTGCTGCTATGGACGGCGAACGTTGTGCGGAAGCATTGGCTAAGTTGTATTAAAATAGAAAGCTCATTGTAATTTCATGATTACTTTTCTCTCACCAAGCCAGTCACCACTGACCACCATTTCATCCTTATTTTTTAAATATTCAGACTGATCGCCATTGAGTACGGTTTGCAGTTTTTTAAATCTATCAGCACCAATTAGCTTGCCCATTCTGATTTTCCATCTTGGTGCATGTATAGCAGTGCCACCTGGTGTTCCCGATAAAATAATATCACCTTTTATAAAGTCAGTTTGGTATTTTGAAGAAATGTAATTTAGTAATTGTGTGGGTGTATAAATCATGTTACTTGTTTTTTCTTTTTGTCTTAATTTTCCATTTACAAAGGTTTTAATGGTAACACAAGGAATCTGATCTTTTTTAAACTGGTTTGGAATCCAATATTTTTCCGGCAAGGGTGTGAACCCTTCAAAGTCTTTAGAAATGCCCCAATAATCATATTTATTGGATTCCCCATCACCCAGAATAGCTATACATCTTTCAGAAATATCATTAGCAATAAAAAATCCAAGTTTTGGAATGAATTTGCTGTCTTTTAAATTTTCTATAGTGATATCTTCGAGAATAATAATTCCTAATTCAACTTCATAATCAACCAGCGGTTTTATATTGGAAAATTTTTGAATAATTTTTTCAGAAAGTCCGCTCTCTATGTTATTTAAGGCGTTTTGAAGTGCTGTATTTGAAGGAATACTGACCATCTCATTTTCATGTGTTATAATGCTGTTTATGCTTTTTTTAAAAACCGGTGGCGTGTCAGTTGGATTATAGGATGCAGCAGTTTGGATGATGTGTTGCCGGTAACTTAACCCAAAACCATAAATATGTTTTATGCTGTCGAAATCTCTGAATGATCCATCTTCTTTGTTCAGGCAAATAAAATTTGCAGGTTTAGGCGGATTTGAGATAGGCCTGTTTAAAAGATAAACAATAGTAGTTATACTGATGATGAAAACTAATAGCAATAGCTTCTTATTGAGTTTCATAATTTTATTTCTAACCCTAACATATACTATGCATAAATGTTTACCATAATACTTAGACATACTACAAAATATATCTGGTTTCATGTGCAAATGGTGTGATGGAAAAGTATGTTATCTAATTGTATTTCGCTGGATATTTAACTATTGATAAGTCTTCCGGTTCGTTTTAAGTATAAATTTACGGTACATTTCTTAGTATGAAAAAGTATACAGTTATTATTATCGGAAGCGGTTTCGGTGGACAAGCATCTGCCGTTAATCTTTTAAAAAATAACATTCAGGATTTTTGTATTCTGGAAAGACGTGAATTTATGGGTGGCACGTGGTGTCAAAATACTTATCCTGGTGCTGCGGTAGATGTGCAATCGCCCTTGTATTCTTTATCTTTTGAACCGTATAAATGGTCGCAGATGTTTGCGGAGCAGAGTGAATTGCAGGAGTACACCAATTTTGTAATTGATAAATATAAACTCAGAGAAAAAATAATTACCAATACCAATGTCAATAGGATTAAATGGATAGATGAAGATAAACTTTGGGAAATTACCACGCAGAATCCTACATACTATGCGCAATTTATTATCAATGCATCAGGACCATTAAGTACGCCGGTTATTCCTGATTTTAAAGGGAAAGATAGATTTAAAGGAACATCTCTTCATACCAATAATTGGGATCATTCTTATGATTACAAATATAAAAGAGTGGCTATTATTGGAAGCGGTGCCAGTGCCGCACAAGTCATTCCAACTATTGCGCCGGATGTAAAAGAATTGCATATTTTTCAAAGAACGCCACATTGGGTATTGCCAAGGCCTGATAAAAAATTCAGTGCGACAGAGCGAGCATTGCTTGGCAATAAATTAGTATACCAGGCAGTGCGAAAGACGATTTACTGGTCATTAGAAACCAGAGTGATTGGATTTAAGTATTCACCGTTTATGCTGAAGGTGGTAGCAGAAAGGGAAGCACTGGCTTACTTAAAGAAAGCAATACCTGATGAAACGTTGCGTAAAAAAGTAACACCGGATTTTACCATAGGTTGCAAACGCATTATTTTATCGAGTACTTTATATCCGGCTTACTGCAGAGAGAATGTGACGCTGTATGATAAAACACAAGGCATAAAAGAAATACGGGAAAATTCAATCATTACGCAAGATGGAAAAGAAATTGAAGTGGATTTAATCATTTATTCAACAGGCTACGATGCAACGGATAATGCAATTGCATATCCTGTTATCGGCAAGAACAACTATTCTTTACAAACATTTTGGAAAGACTATCCACGTGCATATTTAGGAACAGCTATTCCCAAGTTTCCTAATCTGTTTGTTATCACCGGACCAAATACAGGTATCGGACATACATCTGCTATTTTTGTTATCGAAGCACAGCTTTTATACATTATGAAAAGTATAAAAAAGGTATTAGCAGAACATAAGCAATCCATAGAAGTAAAAGGTGAAGCAGAAGATCATTACACCACCATGATTCACGAAGAAATGAAGCGAACGGTATGGAAATCCGGTGGCTGCAAGAGTTGGTATCAAAGCAAAAGCGGTCATGTTATTGCGATGTTTCCGGGATTTAGTTTTACCTTTAGAAATATGGCTAATAATTTTAAACCGAAAGATCATATCTTATCTTAAAGAAATTAAACATGAAAGATTTTAAAAATAAAGTAGTTGTAGTTACGGGAGCGGGCTCCGGAATGGGTAGAGCGTATGCCATTGAGTTTGCAAAACTGGGCGCAAACCTGGCATTGAATGATTATGATAAAGCTGCATTAGATGAAACGGTTTCATTATTATCTAATACTAAAAATGTATTGGCATTGGCGTTTGATGTATCGGATAAAAAAAGCATGTTTGATTTTGCAGATAAAGTTAAAGCCGAATTGGGAAATGCACATGTCATCATAAATAATGCCGGTATTGAAGGAAGCGGAAGACCGATTTTTCTGACTACAGTAGAAGAAGACCACAAAATAATGAACATCAATTATTTTGGTGTGGTACACGGCACCAAAGCATTCCTGCCGCAGATAGTAGAGAATAATGAAGGTGCCGTAGTGAATATTTCCAGCATCTTCGGTTTAATCGGAACACCGAATAGCGGAGATTACTGTGCCAGCAAATTTGCGGTAAGAGGTTTTACCGAAGCACTGATGGCAGAGTTTCACGAAAGCAAAACCATCTCGATTCATTGCGTGCATCCTGGTGGAATTGCCACTAATATTGTAAGAAGTGAAAAGGGAAAAGAGTTCAGCAAAAAGTACCTGACTACATCGCCGGAGACCATTGTAAAGCACGTGATAGAATCCATCAGACAGAAGAAATCTAAAATTGTGTTTGGTAATGATTCGTTCAAAACATGGCTGGGTTCCAATTTTGTCCCTCAGGGAATATTGAAAGGCATTATCTGGAATGAGATCAAGGATGTTGTAAACAAAGACGAATACAGGAAATTCATTAAATAAGCTGATAAATAATGCTAATCTATTTTAGCAACCATTCCTTCACCGCTGCATTAAATTCATCGGCCTTGTCCACCATTACCCAATGACTGCAATCAAAAGCCTGTACTTTATTAGTGGGATTTTTTTCCAATTCTTTCATCCATTTTTCTGTTTGGAAAAAGAACGGTTTTTTTAAAGCATAAGTATAGAAAAATGGAAATGTTGGTTTGATTTGTTTTACCTGATTTAAACCACCATTTGTGCCCAACCAACGCATTGCATAAGGAAAACCCATGCCTGCATGTATGTTGTCGAAATTGCTTTTTGCTTGTAATCCTTTTGCCATGGTTTTATGAATAAAATCACTTTTTGTTAGCCAACCTAAAGCCAATGTAAACTGATAAGAAAACACCATTAATTTGGCTTTAAGTGATAATGTTTTTTCAAATTCCGGTGAAGAAGCATCGCCCACATCTATCGCTACCATTTTTTCAATTTTTTCAGGATAACGCATTGCGTACTCATACCCGAAAACACATCCCCAGTCGTGTACCATCAAAATGACTTTATTTTTCGGACATACCGTATCTGCAATCGCTTTTATGCGAAGTATAATATCATCCAGCGTATATTTTTTAGTATCACCTTTTTCAAAACCAGGCAGCGTAAAGGTAACGCAGCTAAATTCATTCTTGAAGAATTTGACTTGTTTATGCCAGATTTCGTGTGTGTCGGGCCATCCGTGAATCATGATGATGGTGGATTTGCCTTCACCGTTTAGATATACTTTTGTTCCCTGTACGTCAATTGTCTTTTTCATAAATTTTGTATTGATAGAATTTAGCGGATGAAGTTAAAGAAATTAAGCCAAACTGTGTTTTTCTTCTCTTTTGAACTCTGCATAATAAAAATAAAAGGCGGCAATAACTGTAATGAAATAATATCCTGCAACGAATAAATAACCATTCTGCAAATAGGTATTTATTCCGAACCAGTCACCCGTTGTCAGAATGATGTAAAATACAAACAGCAATTTTACGGATTCCATAACAACACTGTAAGATTTTTTATCCATCAATGAAGTAAATGAAAAAATAGCATACAACAGAAATACACCATATATGATATATTGATAGTTTGCCAGAAGATTTTTTATGTTGAAAAACAAAAAAGACATCAATATAAAACTTACCGTTAGGTGAATGTAATTCCAGATTTTGAACCCGTTGGAATAGGAAGGGTTGTATTTCTTAAAATGATGTACATCTTTCAGGTAAAAAACAGGATATTTTTCTTCCATATCTTTTGGCCGCCAACCCGTAGGCATAAACCAGACTTTTATTTTATCGCTCCATTTCTCCGTGCGAATTGAATCTGTAATGATCAGCCATAGATGTTTGAAATTAATCAGAAACGGATTCCAGGTTCTAACCGGTCTTCGT
>JBIKPT010000072.1:0-12631 GCA_044357355.1 Chitinophagales bacterium | reverse complement strand
TTGTCAGAATTTGGATTTATTGGATGAATGGATTATTGGATTATTTCCATCCATTAATCCCAAAATCGCGTAAATCCTAATTCTGACAAAAAGGGCAAATCCTAATTCAGACAAAAAGAAGAAAAACGAAAAGCTATGAGCGAGAAAATTGAAGATCAATTGACCTTTAAAATAATTGGTTGTGCGATGAAAGTTCACAACTACCTTGGTAATGGATTTCAGGAAGTAATCTATCAGAGAGCTTTGGAGATTGAATTTCGTAAAGCAAATATACAATATGCAAGAGAATTGGAAATGCCCATCATTTATGAAGAACAGGAAATCGGTAGCAGAAGAGTTGATTTCTTAGTAGAAAACGAAGTGTTGGTTGAGTTAAAAGCATTAATTAAAAATGGAAGATGTTCATTTGGCACAAGGTTTAAATTATTTAGTAGCTTATAAATTAGATAAAGGATTGTTAATTAACTTTGGAGCACAAAGTCTGGAAGTTAAGCGATTGAGACATCCTAAGAATAAGCAGAATTCATAGTTGTTAGTCCCGATAACTATCGGGATGGATTTATTTGTCAGAATTTGGATTTATTGGATTAAAAGATTACCGGATTATTAATCCAGAAATCCTAAAATCCAGATAATCTTAATTCAGATAAAAAGAGGATGGCTTCACTTATCTTAAAATCCGGCAAATCATTATTGTCTGTCCCGACAGTTGTCGAGATGAATTTATTGGATAAATGGATTATGGATTAAAAGATTTTTGGATTATTTTATCCAGAAATCCTAAAATCCAGATAATCCTAATTCAGACAAAAAGAGGATGGCTTCACGCATCCAAAAATCCTGTAAATCCTAAGTCAGACATTTTTTCTATCTTTACATCATGTTACAACGTCCGAGAAGAAACAGAAAAAGTGCCGCCATCAGAGGCTTAGTAGAAGAAATTTCCCTGCATCCAAAGCATTTAGTGCAGCCTTTATTTTTAGTGGATGGTAAAAATAAAAAGAATACGATAAAATCGTTGCCGGATATTTTTCAACTAAGTATTGATCATGCGCTAAAAGAAATAGAAGCCTGCATGCATATTGGCGTAAACAGTTTTATTTTATTTCCAGCCGTGGAAGATGCGTTGAAAAACAAGACAGCTACCTACAGTTATTCGCAAAAGAATTTCTACCTGAAAGCAATTAAAGAATTTAAAAAGAAATTTCCGGAATGCTGTTTAATCAGTGATGTGGCGATGGATCCTTACTCATCTGATGGTCATGACGGCTACGTTGAAAACGGCAAAATACTCAACGACAAAACACTGCCGATTCTGGCTAAGATGTCGCTGGCACAGGCAGAAGCCGGCATTGACATCATTGGACCCAGCGACATGATGGATGGTCGCGTTGGTTATATTCGCGAAACGCTGGATGGAAAAGGCTTTACGGATACTTCTATCATGTCGTACTCTGCAAAATATGCCAGTTCATTTTATGGTCCTTTCAGAGATGCGTTAGAATCGGCTCCAAAATCCGGTGATAAAAAAACCTATCAGATGAATCCTGCCAACAAACGGGAAGCACTGGTGGAAGCAGAGTTGGATTACGCAGAAGGCGCTGATTTTTTAATGGTAAAACCTGCAACGGTTTATCTGGATATCATTCACGAGCTGAAACAGAATTTCCCGATTCCGATTGCGGCCTATCATGTAAGCGGTGAGTATGCCATGTTGCAGGCGGCGGCAAAAAACGGGTGGATTGATTATGGCAAATGTCTACAAGAAACATTACTGAGTATTCATCGCGCTGGTGCAGATGTAATTATTTCGTATGGTTCAAAAGACTACGCCAACAACATAAAAAAAGGGAAAGTTTAAACTTTCCCTTTTTTTTATTCAGATTTACTATTTATTCTGTAACTAAATCCGTTGCACGTTTTGGTTTTTCTTCAGCCTGACTCTTACCGAAAGTATAAGAATAACCAACACCGATAAGCAGTTTTGAAGGTGTAAGTTTTAGTTTTTCTGGTTCAGGGAAAATAGCAGGTTCACCATTCGGGAATGATTTAATTAAACCGTAATCGTAGTTGATATCAAACGTAACACAGCTTTTTAATTTTTTGTCTACATATACCTGAATACCTGCACCTAAACGTACACCAGCGTCAATGGCACTATATGCAAATTCACCATCTTTGTAATCTGCTTTTTCAAAACCATTATTCGGCTGTTCACTTCCGTTTAATGAAATAACGGTTTTGTCTTTTCCGCTCACATTATATCCAAAATAACCGCCTATATTTCCGAAAATTCTCAATCGTTCGTTACCCCAGCCAACCATAGCGGTCAATGGAATAGTAACCTGATTTTCTTTATGCGTATTTTTTAATGTATTTACACCCTGTATAGTGGTAAATGTACTGCCGGACATATTGAATTCGCCCGCCAGGTTTAACCCTACAAATTTATTGAACCAGATGCGTGCCTGAACACCGGCGTGAACGCCTACCTGATAACCTACTGTTCCACCAGCAGATGCTAGTTTAGGATTATTGATTCCGTTATTCCATCTGCCCATTCCCGGTCCTACTTTAATGCCTATTCCTGCCTGGATTTTAGCATCAGACTCCTTTGCAATTGCCCCTAATAGCAATAAAATAAGTACTAATTTTTTCATTGTTGGTTGTTTTTGGTTAATTTGAATGTATGTGATTTTTGAAAATCGACGTTAAATTACATAAATCATTTTAATTTTTGTAATTTTGAAACTATTATTTAACCCAAAAAATACAAAGCATGCAACTTTGGAACAGGGTGGATAAGCGTATTTTAGAGGAACACCTACTCGCCAGCAGCGAAAAACGCACCACTATCTCATTTTACAAATACCACCAGATAAGCCAGCCGGAAGACTGGCGAAATGAACTTTATTTATCTTTAGATAAGCTGCGTGTTTTAGGTCGTATTTATGTGGCTAAGGAAGGTATCAATGCACAGATATCGGTTCCGGATGAAAACAAAGACGCACTCATCGCTTACTTATATTCTTACTCTTTTTTAAATGGCATCCGAATCAACTATGCGATTGACGACGATGGAAAATCGTTCTCCAAACTAAAAATACTGGTTAGAAATAAGATTGTTGCAGACGGATTGAAAGATGAAACCTTTGATTCCAGTGACTGTGGCGTGCATTTAAATGCGGATGAATTTAACGAGCTAACTGACAAACCCGATACAATTCTGGTGGACATGCGCAATCACTACGAAAGCGAAATCGGACACTTCGAAAATGCCATTACGCCGGACGTGGACACCTTCAGAGAACAGCTTCCTATAGTAGTGGATATGCTACAGGAAAATAAAGATAAAAATGTGGTGATGTATTGCACCGGTGGCATTCGCTGTGAAAAAGCAAGCGCCTGGCTGAAGCACAATGGTTTCAAAAATGTGTATCAGTTAAACGGTGGTATTATTGAATATGCCAGACAAGTGGAAGCGAAAGGACTTAAAAATAAATTTAAAGGCAAGAATTTTGTGTTTGACAGAAGGCTGGGTGAAAAAATTTCTCACGAAGTCATTGCACAGTGTCATCAATGCGGTTCACCTGCAGACACGCATACGAACTGCAAAAATGAAGGCTGTCATTTGTTGTTTATTCAATGCGAAGCCTGTGCTGATAAATATAACGGTTGTTGCTGTGAAGAATGTATGAAAATCTCGTTGCTGCCGGAAGAAGAACAAAGAGCTTTGCGCAAAGGCATCCATCCGGGAAGAAAGGTGTTTAAGAAAGGACGTGGAGAACAATTGGTGTTTAAGAAATCCGGTAATGAAATGAAATCATCTTCACTTTAAGTTGTTGTCCGGAATGAAAAATTGTTTTTTTCTTTTATTGATATCATTGACCATTTCCACTGTTGCACAATCTTCATTTGGCAAAGGAAAAGATACGGCTCCGGTGATTTATTCGGCAGCGGATTTTAAAACAGGAATGTTTGCCAGCTTTGAAGATTTCCTGAATGGTCGTCCTTTTTTGCAAGGTTGGAAGTTTGATTCTGTGGTGCTGCATATCCGCGATGCGGTCTACTGTAAATCGGATATTAGCTGGAGAAACAGCAGCTTTGACGATAAAGATACCTTTTATCCGTGTAATCATTCTGAAGAAAAATTAAAGAAGACATTCACAGAAAAGGAGCAAATAAACTTAGATACTGTCTGGGGTTTTAATGATGGATTTTATATCTATTGCAAGATTGCAGGAAATTTCTATCCGATTGTAAGTATTGGCAATTATTCCATGGTAAATTTTCACAAGAGCTATAAACCAAATGTAGTCACTTATCCAGATTATGAAAAGATTGAGAACCGGTTGAACGCACCTTATCTGGATGCACAGGATCATGCCAGAAAAGAATTTGCCAAAGACATTAATTATCCGGGCACGAGTTTGTATGGTACTAAATCAAAGCAGTATTTGTTGTCAATGACGAAAGGCAGTCTACTTAAATTTACGGATGAAACACTGATGGAGATTTTAAAAAAGGATGCTGATTTGTATAAGGAATATGTAGATGCAAAACATACACCTGAAATCAACCGGTTTTTCTTGCTTAAATATAATCAGCGGTTTCCTGTAGAGTTTTGATGAGGAATTATTTTGTGGTATAATGGTTCGTGAGGCACTAACCATGGCTTACGAACCCACATTCTTGCAATTTATAAACTAAAAAAAGCATCCACTTCAGGATGCTTTTTTTGTTGTACCGCGGGTGGGAATCGAACCCACACTCTTGCGAACACGAGTTTGAGTCGTGCGCGTCTACCAATTCCGCCACCGCGGCATTTCGGTGGATAGAAATAAAAATAAATTTTTATTTCCTTTAATTATTGTTTCCGCCACCTCGGCAGAAAGAACTTTAGATATAAAAATAAATTTTTATGTCCTTTAATTATTGTTTCCGCCACCTCGGCAGAAAGAACTTTGGATATAAAAATAAATTTTTATATCCTTTTATTATATTTCCGCCACCTCGGCGTGTATTTATCGTAAGTAATGAGTCAAGAGTAGAAAGTTTATTAAAACTGAATACTAGATGCTAATCACTGTTTACATTAAAAGAACGGATTGCAAAGATAATCAAAAAAAGCACATTCAAAAAACAAGATGCTGATTTTATTTTAGCTGAAAATTGCACGAATCACATCCATGCCATTTGCAAATAACAACAATCCTAAAATAATGAACATACCTACACTTTGTGCATATTGCTGTACCTTATCCGGCACAGGCTTGCCTCTTACCATTTCATACAGTAAAAACACCACATAGCCGCCATCCAGCATCGGAATCGGCAAGATATTCATAAAGGCTAATATCACGGAAATTGTTGCCGTCAGTATCCAGAAATGTTCCCAGTCAAACGTATCCGGAAACATTTTTCCCATTGAAATAAATCCACCTAAACTATCTTTTACTTTTACTTCTTTAGACGTAAACAACATTTTCAAACTCTTAAAATAATTTGCCAGTGTGCTGATAGATTTTTCAATTCCGGCCGGAATTGCCGCAGCAAAATTATAATTTACGCGTTCCGTTTTCAGTATTTCTGCATACGATTGTGTACCAAAACCAAACAATCCTTCTTTTGATACGGCACCTTTTAATTCTACCGGTTGTCCGTTTCGTTCTACTGTCACAGCAATCTCTTTTCCTTTATTTAGTGTGATTTCGTTTTTCACGTTATCGTAATAAGGTGTAGGCACGCCATTGATAGCTGTAATCTTATCTCCTTTTTTCATGCCTGCTTTTGCAGCACCTGTTCCATCCTGTACCTGCACCACTATGCTTGGCACTCGCGGTAAAATAAATGCCGCTTTTTTCTGTTTCATTAATTTAGACAGAAATCCTTCTTTGAAATTAATATCCTGTTGTTGACCGTTACGTTCAATAGTAATATTTTTTGCTTCGTTTAATACCAAATCCTTTTGGAATTCTTCAAAATTTCCGGCAGGTTGTTTGTCTATGGCAATAATTTTATCGCCGTTTTGTAATCCTATTTCATAAGCCAATGAATCAACTATCATGATACCATTGCTCATATTTTTGAAAGGCAAAAACTCTTCTCCGTATTTCCATAACAAGCCTGAAAAAATGACCATTGCCAGCACCATGTTTACGGTAACACCACCAACCATAATAATCAGACGTTGCCAAGCCGGTTTACTTCTGAATTCCCAAGGTTGCGGTTCACTATTTTTTAATGTTTCTGCATCTTGTGTTTCATCTGCCATACCTGCAATCTGCACATATCCACCGAAAGGAAACCAACCTAAGCCGTATTCCGTATCACCTATTTTCTTTTTAAAAAGTGTGAAATTGGCAATATTCGGAAACGGAAATAAGAAATCGAAAAACAAATAGAATTTATGTACGCGTGTGCCGAATAATTTAGCCGGAATGAAATGGCCTAATTCGTGCAGTACAATCAGAATGGATAAACTTAAAATGAGAAGTATAACTTTGGTGGCGGTTCCGCCTATGGCAAATAAAAGCATATTCTTTAAAAATTATGAATTATGAATTATGAATTATGAATTTTTCATCCATACTCATTTCTATTAGTCTACAATTAAACTACGAAGTTACAAAATTCGTTCCTATTCCTAAAGTTATTAGTAATTAGATAATAATTGCCTGTATCTGGCTTTATGAGGCAACTAGTTTTAGTGCTACTTTTACATCCTAAAGTCCAAAAATCCAGTCAATTCTGATTCTGACAGTAGCATTTAATGCGGATGAATGACGGTTTGAATCTCTTTGGCGAGTTGTTTACGGGTTTCCATCAATTCCATTTTTTTCATAATAGAGGCTATCATTTCTTCAAAATTGCCACTTTGGTCGGCAATTTTTATTTTTTCATCCAGTATTTTAATCGCTTCCATCATCTTAAAATAACTGAAACGCTGCATCATGGATATCACATCTGTTTTATAGGTTCGGTTGACGTCTTTCACTACAATTTCATGTTTATCAAACCAGTTCGGACTCAGCTCGTAAGGCGATGACATTAGTTCCACCAAACAATTTTTCACATCGGCATCTGTAATATTATTCAGGTTTTTGACTTCTTCCAATGGTGTTTCCTGCTGATAAGCATCCAGATAGAGTTTTACTATTTTGCCGAATACTTCCGTCTTAAATTCCACACCTACCATTTCAAATATGACATATTCCGCCACAGAATATTCCTCTGTCATTTCCTTATCGCCGTGTTCTAACAACACACGAATGATGTCTTTTTCCTGATGATACAACGCCGGTGTTTTGCTCAACGTTTGCTGAGAATGGTCGACCTCTGTTTTTACAAAATCGTTGATGGCGTTTGCATCTTCCTGATTAAAATCTTTTGATTTTTTGAATTGCTGCGTTCGAATTTTATTGACTTCGTTTACCAGAATATTTTCCGGCACTTCCACAATATCCGCACAGTGTTTGATGTATAACTGACGCTTAATATTATCATCTACTTTCGCAATACTTTCGACAATATCTTTAATGACTTCCGATTTTTTTACCGGATCATTTTTTACTTCTTCAATGCCTTGTGTGGCTTTAAACAAGATAAAATCCTGTTGTTTTTTTTGTATGAAATCTAATGTGGCATCTGTGCCGTTTTTCTTTACAAATGAATCCGGATCTTCGCTATCCGGCAGCAACACCAGCTTCACATTTAATCCCTGTTCGAGTACAATATCTAATCCGCGCAAAGCAGCTTTTATACCGGCAGCATCGCCATCATACAAAATAACCATATTTTGCGTGAACCGTTTGATGAGCTGCACCTGTTCTTTGGTCAGCGCTGTTCCGCTGGATGCGACTACATTTTTGATGCCTGCCTGATAGAGTGAAATCACATCGGTATAGCCTTCTACCAGATAACACACATCGTGTTTGCGTATTTCCGCTTTGGCGTGTGAAATGCCATACAACACCTGACTTTTATGGTAAACGTCCGTTTCTGCAGTGTTGATGTATTTCGGATTGTATACATTCGGATTGTCTGACTTTGCCGACTTCAACATTCTGCCGCCAAATGCCACCACTTTACCGGAAACATTGAAAATCGGGAACATGACTCTGTCGCGAAAGAAATCGTAATGTTTGCCGTTTTTCTCTTTAATCAAACCGGCTTTCAGCAGGATTTCTTCGTTATAACCATCTTTTATTGCCTGATTATAAAATGTATCAAAACTATCCGGTGAATAACCCAATTGAAAGGTCTGAATGGTATCGTCTAAGAAACCGCGTTCTTTAAAATAAGACAAGCCGATGGCTTTGCCGTCTTCCGTTTCGGTGAGTTGTGTCTGGTAAAATTTTGCCGCATAATTCAGGGCAATCAGCAAACTTTCTTTTTCGTCCTGCACCTGTTTTTCTTCGGTGGAAACCTGCGTTTCCTCCACTTCGATATGATATTTTTGTGCGAGGTAGCGCAGTGCCTCCGGAAACGTGAATTTTTCATGTTCCATGATGAAGCTGACGCTGTCGCCGCCTTTGCCGCAGCCGAAACATTTGAAAATATTTTTGTTCGGGTTAACGACAAACGATGGTGTTTTTTCCTGATGGAAAGGGCAATTTCCTTTCAGCAGGCTGCCTGCTTTTTTGAGGTTGACAAAATCGCGTACCACGTCTTCTATCTGAGCCGTATCGAGAATTTTTGCTATGGTATCGCGAGTGATCAATTTAATTGGTGAATTAGTGAATTAGGTAATTAGAGAATGTTTTATTTCTTCAACTCCGCATAATATTTATAAAAATACGGAATGGTTTCGATGCCTTTGAAATAGTTAAACAGACCGTAATGTTCGTTCGGTGAATGTATGGCATCACTGTCTAAACCAAACCCCATTAACACCGATTTTAATCCTAATATTTCTTCAAACAAAGCCACAATCGGAATACTGGCACCGTTGCGCATCGCCAATGGTTTTTTGCCGAATGTTTCGGTCAAAGCAAGTTCAGCCGCTTTGTATTCAATAGAATCAACTGGCGTTACATACGGTTCGCCGCCATGGTGTTCAGTTACTTTTACCTTTACGGTATTCGGTGCAATTTTCTCAAAATGTCTGGTAAATAATTCCGCTATTTTTTTGGATGATTGATTCGGCACTAAACGCATACTAATTTTTGCATTGGCTTTAGAAGGCAATACTGTTTTGGCACCTTCGCCGATATAGCCACCCCAAATGCCATTGACATCTAAGGTTGGACGTATGCTTAATTGTTCCAGCATGGTGTAGCCTTTTTCACCAAACGTTTTCGGCAAACCTATGCTTTGCTCAAATTCCGTTTCTTTGATCGGAACGGCATTGATTTGTTTTTTTTCTTCGTCCGTCAGTTCAATTACATCGCCATAAAAATCTTCTACCGTAATGTGTCCGTTATCATCTTTTAAAGAACCGATTAATTTACACAATACATTTAACGGATTGTCCACGCCACCGCCGTAAATTCCGGAATGCAAATCGCGGTTCGGACCAACGACTTCCACTTCCATATAGCACAAACCACGCAAACCGTTTGTTATACACGGCGTTTCATTATTGATAATTCCCGTATCGGAAATCAATATCACATCTGCTTTTAACTGGTCTTTATTTTCTTTCAAAAAATCTGCTAAATGCTCCGAACCGACTTCTTCTTCACCTTCAATAATAACCTTGATATTACATGGCAAATCATTATTCGCCAGCATCATTTCCAGTGCTTTTGCATGCATATACACTTGTCCTTTATCATCACAAGCGCCTCGCGCATAAATTGCTCCATGAGGATGTGCGTCTGTTTTCTTTACTACAGGTTCAAACGGTGGTGAAGTCCACAGCTCATACGGATCGGCTGGCTGCACATCGTAATGGCCATATACTAAAACCGTTGGTTTGGAAGCATCGGTTATTTTATCTGCATATACCACCGGATATCCTTTGGTAGGCAATAATTGTACATTTTCCATTCCTGCCTTTTCGAATTGAGTTTTCAGATAATCTGCAGCACGAAGCACATCATCTTTAAATTTCGGGTCGGCTGAAACTGAAGGAATTTTGAGCCAATCTATTAATTCTTGTATAAAACGGTCTTTATTTTGCTCGATAGCCGGTTTGATGTATTCCATGTAATTCAGTTTAAGTAGCGCAAAGTTACTAAAGAAATACGTGGTTTTATCGTGCCTTAAGCGTCAAATATATTGTGGCACGAAAATCTTGACACGATTGTTAAAAAACATTATAATATTGTAAACAGTAGTAATAACCAATTATTGGTATTAATTTTGGTAGGATTTATGAAAATGAAGAAATTTATTGCTGTTTTATTGTTGAATTGTTTTGCTATTCTGGCGATAACGGCTAAAGATATTATACAATTTTCGGGATTTGTACGTGATGTGGAAAGTGGTGCAGTGGTGCCTTTCTGTGCTGTTTACATTCAAAATGAGAATCGCGGCACCATTACCGGTTATGACGGATTTTTCACGTTTGCCGCAGCAAAAGGTGATACTATTTTGGTAAAATCATTGGGTTATTTAACCTTTAAAGTGGCGATACCTGCTGATTTAGATGGTTCCAGTTTTACGAGAGAAATTGGACTGGAAAGAGAAGTTTATCAATTACCCAATACAACCATCAGACCATTGCCTACACCGAGTCAGTTACGACAAGCAATGCTGAACCTGGATATTCCAAATAATTTACAGGAATTAGCTCAAAATACGATAGAGCAATCTATCCTGACGGATGAAATTTCCAAAAACATGAATTTTGATGGCAAAGAAAATTTCAACCAGTATGTTCAATCGCAGGTGGGTTATTACTACAACCGAAACGGCAACCAGCGCCCGGGAATTTCGTTAACTGATCCGTTTGCCTGGGCAAGATTCATCAAGGATATTAAAGCAAAAAAGAAAAAGAAATAAAACGCAAATTCTTAAAAGTTTGACGTTTTCTTACATCTTAAATAAATTCCTTTTAGGTTTTACGGTTTCTTATAGGCTTTAACTCTGTAATCCACGTCAACTTCACCTCGTGAAATCTTAGCAAGTTTTGGAAGCAGTAATTTCTTCTTGAGTGGTTTTAATTTATCTGTAAACAAGATTCCTTCTATATGATCGTATTCGTGCTGAATGACACGTGCGTTGATTTCGTCGAACGTATCAGTATATTCTTTAAAGTTTTCGTCGAAATAATGAATTTTGACAACCGGTTCACGAAATACATCTTCTCGAATTCCGGGAATACTTAAACAGCCTTCTTCATATTTCCAGGCTTCACCGCTCTCTTCCAGAATGGTTGGATTGATAAATACTTTCTTGATTCCTTTAAATTCTTTTTTACGTTTTTCTGCCAACTGTTCCGTATCCACCACAAACAAACGGATAGACATACCTACCTGTGGTGCAGCCAACCCTACACCGGAAGCTACATACATGGTTTGCCACATATTTTTAATGACCTCTGCGAGATTCGGGAAATCTGAGGCAATAACTTCTGCTTTTTTTTTCAGCACCGGGTCGCCATATAAAGTAACAGGTAAAATCATTCTATCGTGTTAAGTATTAAGAAATAAGCAATAAGCAATTCAGATTATGGCGTAAAGTTAGTAAATTATAGTGTCTCCAAGAAACCTTGTAATATAATAGTAGCTGAAATTTCATCCACCAATGCTTTATTTTGCCTGTCTTTACGGCTCATTCCGTTATCAATCATGGATTGAAATGCCATTTTTGAAGTGAAACGTTCGTCAGTATCTATAATTTTAATATCCGGAAACTTATTCTTCATTTGCCGTTTGAAAAGTTCAATTTTAGGAACAATTTCTGCAAGCTCATTATTCAGTTTTTTAGGAATTCCAATAACGATGGTATCAATTTTTTCTTTTGGAATCAGCGTTTCCAGATAAGCAATATTATTTTTTGTTTCCTGCGTGGATAAACCAAAAGCAAAAATTTTGCTTTCATCAGAAATGGCAAAACCGGTTCGTTTGGTTCCGTAATCTATAGCGAGAATTTTGGACATTTTTGTCTGAACCTTGATTTATTTGATGAATATGATTAACATGATTACTTTGCGCTCTTTGCGTCTTTGCGTGAAAATTATTTTAAAAATGCATGATAATTTCGGTAATCACGCATACACCAAACAACACACTGGCAATACCGTTGGTGGTAAAAAAGGCAAGATCAATTTTTTGCAAACCAAATCGTATCACCAATGAATGCTGATAGACTAGCAAGCCCGAAAATACGACAAAACCCAGCCAATAGATAAAAACAAAATTTCCGTAAACACCTGCTCCCAGCAAACACAGAAAACTGCATACATGCAAAAATCGGGAAATCCATTTTGCTTTGCTTTGACCGAAATAAGCCGGAATAGAATACAGTTTATTTTCTTTATCGAATTGTTCGTCCTGCAATGCATAAATAATATCGAAACCACTCACCCAAAAGAATACGGAAAACGAAAAGAATAAGGGTAAAATTTCAAACTTTCCGGTAACGGCTAAAAATGCACCAATTGGTGCCAAGCCTAAACCGATACCTAAAATTAAATGACACAAAAAAGTAAAACGTTTGGTTAATGAATAACCTAATACCA
>JBIKPT010000229.1:0-3690 GCA_044357355.1 Chitinophagales bacterium | reverse complement strand
GGCATGAGTTTTATTGAAACCGAACCGGAAAAAATCATTAATAATTTTTCTATAGATTTTAAAAAAGAGGAAGATTTTCAAATCAAATTAGCTTCACAAAAAATAAATGCCATAGAAGTAATCGACGGACAATTAATAACAAAAACGTACATCGGTACTGTTTTATTAGATGAGAACAAAAATGCCAACTCAAATGTTGTAGATGATATTTTAAAAATTGCAGTGGTCAATCGTTATCAGGAGAAACCAATTGCAATTGCTTTCATTAAAAATTTCGGTTTAAAAAGAGGCGCTCTCGCATCTTCGGTGGCACACGACTCGCACAATATCATTGTGGTGGGTGTAGATGATGAAAGTATATGCAAAGCAGTGAATGCTATTGTCCGGGAAAAAGGCGGTTTAGCTGTTACTGATGGTGTCAACACAGAAGTTCTGGGTTTGCAGGTTGCCGGTCTGATGAGTACAGATAGCTGCGAAGTAGTTGCAGAAAAATATACAGAATTAGTGAAATTTGCCAAAGAAATTGGCTGCACGTTGCATTCACCATTCATGTCACTTTCATTTATGGCATTATTGGTCATACCGCAGTTAAAACTCAGCGATAAAGGATTATTTGACGGCGACAAATTTGAATTTTGTGATTTAGAAGTAAAAGATTAAGTAAATTTACCTACTCAAAATTAAAAATGGATTTATATCAACATATACCATCACCGTCCTATGTGCTGGAAGAAGAAAAATTATTAAATAATCTTTCCTTGTTAAAACGAGTACAGGAAGAAGCCGGTATTCATATCATTTGTGCGTTGAAAGGATTTTCGTTTCATGCGGTTTTCCCAACGCTGAAAAAATATTTACACGGTGCCACGGCCAGCTCATTGCACGAAGCCATGCTGGTAAATGATAAAATGCATGTCAAAGCACATACGTATTGTCCGGTGTATGTACCAAACGAATTTGATGAAATCCAGGATATTTCTTCGCATATTACCTTTAATTCGTTGTCGCAATATGAATTGTACAAATCTAAAATGCGCAGCGATATTTCATATGGTTTGCGTGTAAATCCGGGTTATTCAGAAATAGAAACTGATTTATACAATCCTGCGTCGTCCAATTCACGTTTAGGAATTCCAAGGAATTTATTGTCGGATACGTTGCCGGAAGGAATTGACGGCATTCATTTTCATGCATTGTGCGAGAATACATCTTACACGTTAGAGCGAGTTTTAGAGTCTTTCAGTAATTTATACCATCCGCTTATCCAACAGGCAAAATGGATAAATATGGGTGGCGGTCATTTGATTACACGAAAAGATTATGAACCGGAACATTTGATAAAAATCTTAAAAGCGTTTAAAGCAAAATATCCAAACATAAAAGAAATAATTTTGGAACCTGGCAGTGCTGTTGGCTGGCAAACCGGTGTATTGGTGTCCACTGTTTTAGATATTGTACCGAATGGAGATTTTCCAACAGCCATGCTGGATGTTTCGTTTACCTGTCACATGCCGGATTGCCTGGAAATGCCTTACAAACCTATTGTTTTGGGTGCAATTGATGTAGATGGTCAGCACGACTCTAAGTCGTCCGACCATTCAGCTTTTTTTGAATATAATCTCGGTGGCATGAGTTGTTTGGCAGGTGATTTTATGGGTACCTGGAAATTTGAAAAGGAATTAAAAATCGGCGACCGAATCGTTTTTGACGATATGATACATTACACCATGGTAAAAACCACGACGTTTAATGGTATTAATTTGCCGGATATAGGAGTATTAAGCAAAGATGGCAATTATGAACGGCTGCAGTCATTCGGATATGAAGATTATAAAAAGAGATTGAGTTGAGAATAGAACGTTTCTTCATTGAAAATCTATAAGCAATCTGTTGAAATAAAAAATCTTAAATAAAATTTCTAATGCAAAAGATTTTTGATAATTTATACAAACAAGCGGAGCGAATCATTTCGTCGGATACTAAAATCTCTAAATTACTGGATGATGTTTTTTTGAAAATTGGTGAGTCTTCTGAAGTGTTTTATAAAGTACAGGATAGTGTGATCGCACTAACGCGTATGTTAAGTGCATGGATAAAAGGTGTTTATAAAAACATCTCCACCAAATCAATTATTGCAGTGGTTGCTGCTCTTATTTATTTTGTAAATCCGCTGGATTTGATTCCGGATTTGATTCCGGTGATAGGTCAGTTGGATGATATATTCGTATTAGGATATCTTATAAAAACATTGAACAAGGAAATTGAGCGCTTTATGGCTTGGGAAAAAGAACATGAATTGCATAAATCTTAAGTAACATGACCGCTTCTTTTTTAACATCAGTTATTCAGCAGTACTATCCGGCAACGGCTGAAAAAATCAGAATACTTATCCAATCAAATGTACTGCTGGAAAAACTGGCAGTTGCTGTATATGAGAGAATGGAATCATCTGTCCAGAAATATGCAGATATTGCCTCGCGGTTAGGTGTGCTAGCACGCCTAACAAAAGCCTGGCGAAATAAAAAATATACAGAAGTATCTTATGTCACCGTTTTCTTGAGTGTTGCGATACTTCTATATTTTGTTAGTCCGATAGATTTAGTGCCTGATTTTATTCCGTTGGTGGGTGGACTGGATGATGTTTTACTGCTTGGATTCCTGCTTAAAATTATTGATAAAGAAATAGAACGTTTTCAGGCTTGGGAAAAAGAATACAATTTTAAAAACTGATACTTTATATTATTCGTCGTCTTTGTTGATATTGATGTTGATACCGTTTCTTTGTACTGGTGTTGTACTATTGTTGTTTATAATGATAGTGTTGCCGCCGTCCATTTCACTTCTTTTCTTACTGTAAGGCGTGCCGTTGACCAGAATAAATTCCTGTTCGCTTTCTTTTGAGATAGTGCCGTCTTGAACAAGGTTCTGTTTCACTAATAGTTCCGCCATCTTCACCTGACGCGCAAACGCAGGTATTTCCGCTTTTTGTCCGCTTTCTAAAAAGGTAACTTCATAATAGGTTACTCTGCCTTTTGGATTTGCACTGGAGATTTCTTTATAATCGTTATAATCGTAAAATTTCAGGAACGCTAATTTTTTGCCGCTTAACTCTTTTACGAAGTAATTAAAAGTGCCCGGTAAATACTTTATTTTTTCAAATATAAAAGAAGCATTGCCATTTACTAAAACACTGTCATCTTTAATTTCAACTTCGGTTTTGTCTTTGGCTTGCATGGAATGAATGCCCATAAATAAAATAACAGAGAATAGTATGTTTTTCATTTTATAAAATTTTACGGCAAATATAAATTATTTCTTTCTTAATAAAAAAAAGACGCATAAAAATACACGTCTTTTAAAATTAGAAACAGTTATTATTATACCAATCCTTTCTTGTAAGCAATCTTCAATAATGCAGCGGTGTTGTTTACATTCAACTTGGCAAGCATATTTTTTCGGTGCGTTTCCACCGTGTTCTTACTGATAAATAATTTGTTGGCTATGTCCTGTGATGTTAAACCTAAAGCAATCAGTTGCAAAATTTCTAATTCACGCTGAGTGATCTGTGCAGCTAATTCATCGTAGTTTCTGTCATCGTCGTCGTCGGCATTGGAAATAGAAGAAATTAATTTTTCCTGAGAATCCTGATCTAAATACGATTTATCCTGATAAACGGTATCAATAGCTTTC
>JBIKPT010000228.1:0-3724 GCA_044357355.1 Chitinophagales bacterium | reverse complement strand
TCCTTTCAGTCGAAATGACGGACTGCTAAAATACAACTTATGCGAAAACTAAAGACGACAGAACTTAACAGATTATCCACAGGAGAATTTAAGATTGCAGAAAAGTTGCCGGTAATTGTTGTATTAGATAATATAAGAAGTGCTGCAAATATTGGTTCAGTTTTCAGAACGTGCGATGCGTTTCTAATTGAGGCAATTTATTTAGTTGGGATTTGTGCCACACCACCTAACAGAGATATCCAGAAATCGGCATTAGGTGCCACGGAAACGGTTGACTGGAAACATTTTGAAACCATTAAAGATTGTATAGCTTCTTTAAGGGATCAAAAGTGCGAAGTGCTGACTGTCGAACAATCAGATAATTCAGTCTTTCTGCAGGATTTTATTCCGGAAAAAGATAAAAAATATGCGCTTATTTTTGGCAATGAAGTAGATGGCGTGTCAGATTTTGCTATCCATTATTGTGATACCTGTATAGAAATTCCACAATTTGGTATGAAACATTCGTTAAATATATCCGTGTCAGCGGGTATTGTTATCTGGGATTTTGCCCGTAAATTGCAATTGTAAGCATTTTTTTTACTAAAGAAAATATCGTAATGAAATCAATTATCTTCTCTCTTGCCTTAATTAGTATGTTTTGTTTCGACTCTTTCTCTCAAAACTCAATAGCTAACTTGAAATTTACGTATCCTGTATGTTCATTGTTAAATGAACATTTTATTACGGAAACAAATGATATTAAAACATTTGTAATAAACGACCAGATGGAATTTGATAAGTATTTTAAAGTTTTAGATAATCATAAAATTAATTTTGGAAATAATGTGGTTCTTGTTGGATTTGTAGGTAAGGATAATTTTAGTAAAAATATCAACTTAAATGGAGCAACTTACAATACAAAGAAATCTGTGCTGTACATTAAATATGATATAAAAGATAAGTCAGAAGGTACATGTGGGAAATATTGTGTGTTAATTGTACCTAAAGTTGAATACAAGAAAATTTTATTTTTAAAAGGGAAAAAATATGCTAGAAAAAGTACGCCAGATTTTTGGGGTTGAAAATCTGTTTTTTTTATTTTTCAAGCATTGTAATGTATCAGTTTTGAGTCTAAATATATCCGTGTCAGCGGGTATTGTTATCTGGGATTTTGTCCGTAAATTGCAATTGTAAAAGCACTAAATAAATTTATTATGAAAAAAACTATTTTGTTACTATTTTTTTTCGGATTATTTTCCTTTTCCGGATTTTCTCAAATTCGTCTTACACTCAAACATCCTAAATGTGATGTAATCAATCAGGATGTGTATACTGGTGTAAAAAAATACAAAACGTTTACCATAGAAACGGAAGCAGAATTTGCCCAATATTTTAAACTGGCAGATGGAGAAAAAATAAACTTTGAAAAGTATATGGTGCTGGCAGGATTTGTTGGCGAAGGCAATGAAGATAAGTTTATTGAAATTAATGCAGCTACCTATGATACCAAAGCAAAATACCTGAATGTTCGCTTTGATATTGAAGATAAAAAAATGGAAGATAACGGAAAGTTTTGCGTGGTAGCCGTGCCCAAATCATATAATTTCAAAAAAGTGGTTTTCCTGAAAGGAAAGATGTATAACTGGTCGCAGTCCGGTGAATAGTTACTCGGAATGCAGCAAGGCTTCCTGTTCCAATTTTACAAAATTTAAACCAACATTATATTCCCGGTCAAACAGTTTCAGTAATTGCCGGTAGGCAAATACATTGCTGATCCAGTCTATGTTGTTGACATCTATAATGACATATTTATTTTCCGGATTCTGTTTAAAGAATTCAAAATACATTTTCTCTAAACGATTCAGGTAGATACGAGAAATACTTTGCTCGTAATCTCTTCCGCGTTTTTTAATGTTGCGCATCAGCTGGTCGGTATCTGCATGCAGGTAAAAAATAATCTCAGGCTTTGGCAGTTTCTTGTAAATCTGATCAAAGAAATGTTTGTATAGTTTATATTCCTGTTTAGTAAGATTTACTTTAGAAAACAACAAACATTTTTTCAGCATATAATCCGTCACCGTAAAATTCGAAAAGATATTAGGTTCGCTGAAAATTCTGGTCAGCTGCTGATAACGCTCAATTAAAAACGACATTTCCAGTTGCAGCGCATATTTACCGTTGTCTTCGTAAAATTTCGGTAAATAAGGATTGTCTTCAAAAGCTTCCAGAATCAGTTGCCCATGATATTCTTCTGCCAACAACGAAGCCAGCGTGGTCTTGCCTGCACCAATATTTCCTTCTATGCTGATGAATTTATAAATCATACTCCTTTGTTGTCATCCTGAGTGAAGCGAAGGATCTTGTCTATCCTTTGTAAGAATTCACTTTGACTTAGAGGTAAAAATACTTACTTTCAGTGTATCTGCACAACCTTTTGCTAATTCTTCTATCGACTTATGTAAAACAGGATGTGTATAACTTTTATTCAATTCGAGCAGCGGCAACAGCGTGAAATTTCTCATATGTAACCTTGGATGCGGGATTTGCAGATTTCTGGATTTAAAAACTATATTTTCGTAAAAAAGAATATCAATATCTATGGTGCGTGCGGCATTGTTATGTTTGTTCACCCGTCCCAGAATTTTTTCTGTTTTTTGTAATACTTTTAATAGCTGAAAAGGTGTTTTATCTGTAGCTATACATATTGCCTGATTCAGGTAGTTAGCCTGATTTGATTTGCCCCAGGGTTCTGTTTCATATATGGCAGATGTTTGTAGAATATTTCCTGCTTTTTGTTGTATAAAGTACTGAGCCAGCAGCAGAAACTTCCTTTTATCGCCTTTATTAGAGCCTAATAATAAATAAATTGTGTACAACGGTAATATTTTTCCAATAATAACAACTAATTTTGAACTTTAAGCGAAAAAATTACATTTTACTGAATAAATAGCATTTATGAGAAGTTTTTTTAAGACATTTTTTGCCTGCCTGCTGGCATTTGGATTCATCTTTTTCTTTGTTTTTGTTTTTCTGATTGGCGGACTAATGAGCAGTGGTTCAAAACCAACAAAAGCGAAAGCAAATTCTATTTTAAATTTAACGCTGAAAGGCGAATTAACAGACAGAGCATACAATAATCCGTTCAGAAACCTGAGCCCGATGTCTGCGTTGACAGGTTCTATTTCAGATGCATCAACCATTGGTTTGTTTGAGTTGAAAGAAGTGTTGAAATACGCTAAATCGGATGATCATATAAAAGGAATATATCTGAATATTGATGAATTACAAGGTGCTCCGGCAACCATGTTTGACTTAAAAAATGCACTTGAAGATTTTAAAACGTCAAAAAAGTTCATTTATGCGTACTCAAATTCTACGCCTGAAATAAATTTAATGCTGAATACCATTGCCGACAAATCATATATCAATCCATTAGGTGATTGTGAGTTTGACGGTTTTGCCATGCAAATGGAATATTACAAAGGCTTAATGGATAAATTAGGTGTGGAATATAAAGTATTCTATGTCGGTGAATACAAAAGTGCAACTGAAGCATTCAGACGTGCCGATATGAGCCCGGAAGACAGAGTACAGCGTTCTGAATTATTAAATGATATCGCGAAAGATTATCTGAAAAATATCTCAACAGCTACAAAAATTCCCGTTGACTCCTTAAAATTTATGCAGGATAATTTATATATCATGAAAGGAAGTGATGCTGTGAAATACAGACTTGCAACGG
>JBIKPT010000071.1:0-12887 GCA_044357355.1 Chitinophagales bacterium | reverse complement strand
CAGAAAGTGAAAACTTCTTAGGACTGCAACAAACAACAACCGGATCCAGCATCATGTTTATAGATATTCCGGGACCGTATTCTGAGACATCAAAAGGTATAACAAAGGAAAACTTAGAGAGTAAAGGAATTGAATTGATCAAAATGGAACAACTAACCATTAATGGATTGCCGGCCATTTTTGTAACCGGAAAGCAACAGGCATACGGAAACAACTATAAAAAATATGTGCTTGTTGTTGGTTCTGAAAACGAAACTATTATGATTAATGGTGTGTTTCCTGAAAAACTGAAAAAAACCGGCGAAGCAATAAAAAAATCAATGCTCTCTGTCTTTTATGAAGCTGACAAAAAAATAAATCCATTAGATTTTTTGGAGTATACGATTGATGTGTCTGAAACGAAATTAAAATTCGGCAAAAGCATGGCTAATTCTTTGATATATACTGTAGATGGTCAGGTGCCGACTGCTTCTACTGATAAAACAAATTTAATTGTGGCAAAATCGTTTTCACAAGTATCACCGGATGATAAGCAACAGTTTTCAATCAACAGGTTAAAGCAATCACCGATAGAAATTGTAAACATAGAATACACCAAAGAAATTTCAATTGACGGACTGGATGGTTATGAGATTTACGCAAAAGGAAAAGATAAAAAGACAAATGAAACAGAAAACATGTATCAGATTATGCTTTTTAGTGAGCAGCTTTACTACATTTTCTTCGGCACCACTAATGATGAAACTACCTCCAGTATAGAAGAAATCAAAAAAGCTGTTCTTACGTTTAAGCGTAAGTAATCTGAAATTCTTATTCTATCTATCAGATAAACGGCACACATCAGTGCAACTGATTTTATCTTTTTAGCATATAAATAATCTATCCATTAAGAGATTTATTCAAATATATAATCGTATATTTATAATAAATCAAAGACAATTCCGATGGAAGACATAATAGACGATATTAACTATACACCAACGATTACTGAAGATGAGCTATTCTCAGCCATCTGGAAGAAACCCAGACTTGCATACAGATTTATCATTGATAATAATTACAGTAAACACGTTGTACTACTGCTGATATTATCCGGTATTTCCAGTGCATTTGAAAGAGCAAGTATGAGAGACATGGGTGACACCTTCTCTTTACCGACTATAATAGGAATTTCTATTGCTGCCGGTGGTTTATTTGGCTGGATTTCTACCTATTTTTATTCGGCATTGTTGAGCTGGACCGGCAAATGGTTAAAAGGAACTGCAGACACCACTTCTATCCTGCATGTACTTTCCTATGCTATGATTCCGTCTATAATTTCTTTGATTTTTTTAATTCCGCAATTTGCCACCTACGGTATTGAAGTGTATAAAAAAGAGGGCGACATTATAAGCGGTGGTTTACTTGTAAATATTATTTTCTGGTCATCAATGGCAGCAGAATTAGTACTTGTCTGCTGGACAATTTATCTATGCGTAATTGGCATTGCTGAATTGCAGCAATTCACGAAAGGCAAAGCTCTATTAAATCTTTTGCTTCCTGTTTTGCTGATTGTTATTCCGATTTTACTAATCGTGTTACTATTAATGTAACACTACTTACCACTAAAACAATAACCTATATTTTTTGTTGTTAAATGATAGAATTTAAACAACCATGAAAAATTATTTGATTATAGGTGGCTCCGGCGGAATTGGATGGGCATTAGCAAAACAACTTTCACAAAATGGCAATAACGTGATTGCTACCTACAATAAAAACGCACCTGTTTCTCAGGATTCAACTATCCAATATCACCAGCTCAATGTATTAGATGAAATAGTTAATGTAGATTTTTTACCGGATGATTTATCCGGAATTGCCTATTGTCCAGGCAGCATCAATTTAAGACCATTTGAAAGAATAAAACCGGCTGATTTTGAAAGCGACTACAAGCTGCAGGTCATCGGTGCCATAAAAATAATTCAAATGGCATTACCAAGATTAAAAAAATCGGAGCAGGCATCCATCGTTTTATTTTCTACTATTGCCGTGCAAAATGGCTTTCCATTCCATACACAAGTGGCAGCTTCCAAAGGCGCACTGGAAGGATTAACAAAAGCACTGGCTGCCGAATATGCACCAAAAATCAGAGTGAACTGCATTGCTCCATCTTTAACAGATACACCTTTAGCCGCTAACTTATTAAACAGCGATCAAAAAAAGGAAGCCAATGCCGCACGGCATCCTCTTAAACGAATTGGTGCTGCCGAAGATATCGCTCACATGGCCGCCTTTTTATTGACCGAAAAAGCAAGCTGGATTACCGGTCAGATTATGCACGTTGACGGCGGCATGTCTTCTCTGAAAATATAATTATCAATAAAAAAAATGACAGATACTTTTTTATCCGCACGCTGGGAACATATAATCATGGCCAATTACGAAGTAAATCCTGAGTTACTGGCACCTTACTTGCCGCACGGTGTTGAACTGGATTTTTTTAACGAAAAAACGTATGTAAGTCTAGTCGGTTTCATGTTCAAACAAACCAGCTTGTTCCATATTCCTATTCCATTTCTAGGAACGTTCGAAGAAATCAATCTGAGGTTTTATGTAAGAAGAGTGGATGGTGATAATATTAAACGCGGTGTGGTATTTATCAATGAAACAGTTCCGTATAAACCTGTAGCGTGGCTGGCTAATAAATTATACAAAGAACATTATACGGCAATTCCGACCAAAAATAAAATAGAAATTAATCAACAAAGCAAACACATAAAGTATCAGTGGAAAATAAATAAAAACTGGAATCATCTCGACGTACAAACTGCTGCTGAAAGTGAACCCATGAAACACGATAGTATCGAAGAATTCATTTTTGAACACTACTATGGTTACACTAAAATAAACAAGCATACTACACAGGAATATAAAGTAAATCATCCGCGCTGGCTCATCAATCAGGTTAACGACTACTCAATTAACTGTGATTTTGAAGCTATGTACGGCACTGATTTCGCACACCTGAGCAACAAGCAACCTGATTCCGTGATAATAGCGGAAGGCTCTGCTGTAACAGTTAGCTGGAAACGCACTTCATTTTAAACAGGATAGCAATGGAACAAGCAGAAATCGACAGAATTATTGAAATGGCATGGGAAGACAGAACTCCGTTTGAGGCTATTAAGATTCAATTTGATTATTCTGAAGCAGATGTAATCGCACTGATGAGAAAAGAATTAAAACGCAGCAGTTTCAATTTATGGAGAAAAAGAGTAAACAGCGGCGTCAGTCAGAAGCATGCAAAGAAAAGAAATGAAGCCATGAATCGATTTAAATGCAGTCGCCAGAAAACCATTTCACTGAATAAAATAAGCAAGCGATAAATGGAATTGCATTTCACGACTGACTATACAGAAATAGCAGCAAAAATAAATCACATAGATCCGGAAAAATACGGACAAACCAGAAATTATATCAACGGAGCAGTCACCTACTTATCGCCTTATATTGCCCGAGGTGTCATCAGCACTAAACAAGTACTGGAAATTATTGTCGCAAAAGGATACAATATTCCTCAGATAGAATCATTTGTGAAAGAGCTTTGCTGGCGCGATTATTTTCAACGCGTAGCACAAACGAAAAATGTAAATCATGAAATTAAACAGCCACAAGCTGTTGTTTCAAATTATGCAATTTCAACAAACATCATCAATACAACTACCGGAATTGATGGAATAGACACAGCCATTCAACAATTATATTTAAACGGCTACATGCACAATCATTGCCGCATGTACACTGCTGCTCTGGTATGCAATATTGCAAAATCACATTGGTTGCTGCCAGCTCAGTGGATGTATTATCATTTGCTGGATGGCGATTGGGCAAGCAATGCCTGCAGCTGGCAATGGGTGGCCGGTGCCAACAGCTCTAAAAAATATTATGCCAATCAGGAAAACATCAACAGGTACACCAACACGAATCAGTTGAACACCTATTTAGATAAACCTTATGAAGTGTTGGAAAACATGGAAACGCCTGATCTATTATCAGAAATACAAAAACCAGTTTTTAAGACATCACTACCCGAAAGCAATCTTACACAAATGGATAGCAACTTACCGACTTTCATTTACAACTATTACAACCTCGATCCGTTATGGCACAAAGAGGAATCGGGCAACCGGATTTTATTAATAGAACCGCATTTCTTTCAGCAATATCCTGTCAGTGAAAAATGTATGCACTTTATGCTTTCGTTGAGCAATAACATATCGGATATTCAAGTCTATGTTGGCTCATTCAAATCGCTGATGGAAACTTATAGTATAAAAGACATTTACTACAAAGAACATCCGCTCAATATTGGCTATTCCGGAAAAATGGAAAACAGAGACTGGATTTCAGAGGATGTGACAGGATATTTTCCATCCTTTTTTTCGTACTGGAAAAAAATAGAAAAACAATTAAAGGACTAAACGCAACAAATGATTTTAACTAAAGAAAGCATAGAACAATTAGAACAACGCTACCGAACTGCATTTATCAATTCACTGGCTGGTTTTCGTCAGGCAGTATTAGTGGGGACAAAATCCAAGGATGGCAACAGCAATCTCGCTATCTTTAATTCGTTGATGCATTTAGGTGCACAACCGGCTTTGTATGGACTCATCAGCCGACCGGAAAGCACTCAAAGAGATACGTTGCAAAATATTCTTGCCACAAAAGAATACACCTTAAACTTTATTCAAGCTTCACACTATGAAAAAGCACATCAAACATCTGCGAGATATGACATAGGTGTTTCTGAATTTGAAAAAGTTGGAATCAAAGAATGGTATCATGCATCTTGCCATGCACCATTTGTAGAAGATGCCGTTGTAAAAATTGCCATGACATTTGAAGAAAGCATTCCGATACCTTTAAACAATACAGTACTTATCATCGGCAGCATAAAACATGTAGAGATAGCAGATGCACTCGTTGGCAAAGACGGATATGTTTCCTTGTCTGCGGCTGAAGTCTTAATCAGTCAGGGTTTAGATGCTTACTTTGTAGCACAATCACTTGGCAGACTGCCGTATGCTAAACCATAAATTATTATAACTGGTGAAAGAAAATCCAAAGCAGGAAATTGCCATTGTTTGGTTTAAACGTGATTTAAGATTTACTGATCATGCACCTTTGTACTATGCGCAACAACAAGCATTACCTGTTTTGTTAATCTATTGCTTTGAGCCTTCTGTTATGCAGTATGCAGACAGTGATGTTCGCCACTGGCGATTTATACGTCAATCTTTGCAGGAAATGCAGACAAAGCTAGTGCAGGTAAATGCGAAGCTTTATATTTTTCACGACGAGGCCATTTCCGTATTGCAAAAACTAACGACTGCATTCAACATAAAAAGTATTTTTTCTCATCAGGAAACCGGCAACAAAATAACCTACGACCGAGATATTGCCGTTCAACAATTTTGTCAGGAAAATGCCATTGAATGGAAAGAATACCAACAAAACGGAATTATCAGAAAGCTGAAATCGAGAAAAACCTGGGAGCAACGCTGGAAACAAAAAATGCAGGAAACTCCGAGAATAATTGATGATCACTACCGCAATTATGCAGTATTAGACAATACATTCTACCAGCAGACAAAGGGCACAGAACTGCCTGACGAAATCACCACAGCCAATCCAAACTTTCAGCCCGGTGGCGAATCCTATGCCTGGAAATATTTACAGAGTTTTTTGAAAGAACGCTATGTCAATTATTCAAAACACATTTCCAAACCGGGATTAAGTCGCAAAGGATGCAGTCGTTTATCACCCTACATTAGCTATGGCAATATCAGTGTGCGTATGGTCTATCAATACACGATGCAACACTATGCAAAGGCTGACAATAAAAGAGCATTGTCAAATTTTATTTCCCGTTTGCACTGGCATTGCCATTTCATTCAAAAGTTTGAGGATGAATGCAGCATGGAATTTGAAAATGTAAACAATGCTTACGATGCCTTACAAAAACAAAAAAATGAAGCTTATATATTGGCATGGCAAAACGGCAAAACAGGCGTACCTATTGTAGATGCCTGTATGCGATGTGTGGCAGCAACCGGATATTTAAATTTCAGAATGCGCGCTATGGTCGTTTCCTTCTTTGTGTATAATCTTTGGCAAGACTGGCGTGAATTGCATTTTTTAGCCAGACAATTTTTAGACTACGAACCCGGCATTCATTATCCGCAATTGCAAATGCAATCCGGCGTTACCGGGATCAATACGATTCGAATTTACAATCCGATAAAAAATTCTCAGGAGCACGATGAACAAGGTGTTTTTATCAAGACATGGATTCCGGAATTAAAAAATGTACCGGTAGCATTGATTCATGAGCCCTGGAAAATGACAGAAATGGAACAAACACTCTACAACGTCTGTATTGGAAAGGATTATCCGTTTCCGGTGGTGGATATAGAAGTCACCAGAAAAAATGCGAGCGATATTGTTTGGAGTTTCAGAAAAACAGAAGCTGTTAAAAAAGAAGGCAGCAGGATTTTAAAGAAACATGTCAATACAAAAGCCGTTGCCAAAAAAAAGAATAAAGAATAAAACATGCACGACAAAAATGCTAAACCAATGCCAATTGGAATATTGTTTCCACATCAGCTTTTTGAGCAAAATATATTGATGGAACAGTGTGCGACCATTTACATAATTGAAGAATACTTATTCTTCAAACAATATAATTTCCATCAACAAAAAATTGCTTTCCACAGGGCAAGCTTGAAATTTTACGAACACTATCTTCAATCAAAAAATGTTGAGGTTGTCTATATCGATGCCTACCATGAATTAGCCGATATAAGAAAACTCATTCCCTATTTAAAATCAAAAAGCATAACTGCTATTGAATATATAGACACCACCGACTGCTGGCTGGAACAACGGATACAAACAACCTGCAAGTCGCAGAAGATAACAGCTACCAAACATCCATCTTCGTTATTTTTGAATTCAGGCGAAGAAATCTCAGCTTATTTTTCTGATAAGAAAAAATTCTTTCAAACTGATTTTTATAAGAATCAGCGCCAGCAAAGAAAAATTTTAACAGATGCAAATCAAAAACCTGTTGGCGGAAAATGGACATTTGATGACGAGAACAGATTAAAATATCCTAAAGGAAAAATTCCGCCAAAGATAGAAATACTTAAGTCTAACGAGTTTTATCTAGAAGCAGTAAGCTATACTCAACAACATTTTGGCAACAACTACGGCACACTGCATTCTGATTTTTTGTACCCAACAACATTTTCGGAAAGCAAACAATGGTTAAATGATTTTTTAGCAACGAGATTTTCTGAATTTGGTGCCTATGAAGATGCCATAGTTTCCAACCAACATATACTGCATCACAGCGTATTAACACCGATGTTAAATACAGGATTGCTGACACCACAATTTATTTTAGAGGAAACGCTACAGTACGCCATTAAACATGCAATTCCGCTAAACTCAGTAGAAGGTTTCATCCGGCAGCTCATTGGCTGGTGTGAGTTTATCAGAGCAGTATACCAACTAAAAGGCAGTGAAGAACGCACTAAAAACTACTGGCGTTTCACGCGCAAAATTCCGGAATCATTTTGGAACGGCACTACAGGCATTGAACCTGTTGACAGTACTATCAAAAAAGTATTGGACACCGGCTATTGTCACCATATCGAAAGACTGATGGTACTGGGAAACTTTATGTTGCTTTGTGAATTTGACCCGGACGAAGTATACCGTTGGTTTATGAAACTATTTATTGATGCCTACGATTGGGTGATGGTGCCAAATGTGTATGGCATGAGCCAGTTTGCAGATGGCGGACTGATGGCGACCAAACCTTATATCAGCGGCAGTAATTATTTACTAAAAATGAGCGATTATAAAAAAGGCGAATGGCAACATGTGTGGGATGGATTGTTCTGGAGATTTATGCATACACACCGCGATTTCTTTTTACAAAATCCGCGCTTAGGTATGCTGGTCCATACCTTCGATAAAATGCCGGAAGCCAAAAAACAGGCACATTTAAATCATGCTGCCAAATTTTTGGATGCCTTGTAAAAGACTAAGTTGTGGGTTTGTATTTCCATTACATTATCCTGCAACTACAAGACAAATGGAATTAATGTCTTTATTGGTGTCCTCACCAACGTTTAGGAAAAAGGATAAGTTACTAATTTCTAAGTTAAAGATGGAGACAATTACTCTAAGTCATTTTATGCTAAGATGTTTAAATTCAATGAAATAATATGTAACTTTAGACAAAGAAATATTTCTCAACAATCAACACTCACGACTTACAACTTTTACATATGAAATTACAAATTTGCGGTGCCGCACAAACCGTTACAGGCAGCTGCCATTCCTTAACCACAGAAAATGGATTTAAACTGATAATGGATTGCGGTCTCTATCAGGGAAATGAAGATGAACTTGAAAACTTTAACCATCAATGGTTTTTTAATCCGTCGGAAATTAATGTGCTTATTCTGTCACATGCACATATAGACCATTGCGGCAGAATTCCTAAATTAGTAAAAGATGGCTTTCGTGGTAAAATATACTGCACTTCTGCCACCAGAGATTTAGCCGCAATCATGTTGCTGGACAGTGCGCATATTCAGGAAACGGATGCAGAGTATGAATCCAGAAAATTTAAAAAGACAGTGAACCCTTTATACACACAGGTAGATGCCAAAAACTGTCTTAAATATTTCAGATGTGTGGAATATGATAATTGGTTCTCTATTAATCAGGATATTAAAGCGTTATTTTCGGATGCAGGTCATATTTTAGGAGCTGCTTCCATCACTTTAAAGATAAATGAAAATGGAAAAGAAACCACGCTTGGTTTTTCAGGCGATATTGGCAGATATAATCGTCCGATTCTGAAAGATCCTGTTCAAATGCCTGAATTAGATTATTTCATTTGTGAATCTACTTATGGCGGCAAAACACATGAGGAAACACCGGAAAGCGATGAACATTTTTTAAAAATTATTTATGAAACCTGTGTAGAAAAAGGCGGCAAATTGTTAATTCCTGCATTCAGTGTCGGTCGTACGCAAGAGCTATTGTTTCGGTTGGATAAACTATATACAGCCGGTAAATTAAAAAATATTCCGGTTTATGTAGACAGTCCTTTGGCCATGAATGCTACCGAAATATTTATTATGCACCCGGAATGTTTTGATGATGAAATTTATGAATACATGCGAAAAGATGCTAATCCGTTTGGTTGGAATAATATGCATTATGTAAAAGATGCCAGCCATTCTAAGAGCCTGAATGCATCAGAAGAGGCCTGTATAATCATTGCGGCATCCGGAATGGCTAATGCAGGACGAATTAAACATCATTTATTTCATCAGTTATCAAAATCACAAAACAGCGTGTTGATTGTTGGATATTGTGCACAGGGAACACTTGGCCAGAAACTGGTTGACAAACCGGAAACAGTATCAATTTTCCATCAGGAAATTAAAGTCCGTGCAACTATAGAAGTTATGAGCAGCATGAGTGCGCATGCCGATCAGCCGGAATTATTGCAGTTTATGTCCAATCAGGATACCAATAAATTAAAGAAGATATTTTTAGTGCATGGAGAACCGAAAAAACAGGAAGCTTTTAAAACAGCCTTATTGGAAAAGCAATTTCCATCTGTTGAAATTCCGGAATTAGGTGCAACTTATGACTTATAGAAATTATGGAAATAGTTCCGGCGCAATAAATCTTTGATTTAAATGTCACCTGTTTTGTGTTGCCATATCAACACATTTACTTATTAATTAAAACAAAATAAGTACACTTCAGTCAAATTTGTAATTCAATTTCTTATTTTTACTCAAAATTAACGCAAGAAATAATGGCAACTCAGGAAGAATTCATACAATCTGTACAACAAGGGTATAGATTTAACGGCACTTCGATTTTAGTGGGTGGTGCCATGCTGAATGCAGCATCCGTAGCCAATACACAGATAAAGATTCCATTAAAAACGCTCAACAGACATGGTTTGATTGCCGGTGCTACCGGAACAGGAAAAACTAAAACCATTCAGACATTATCAGAGAAGCTGGCAGAAAATGGCGTTTCTGTATTGATGATGGATATTAAAGGTGACTTTTCCGGAGTGGCTGAACCTGGTGTTGCTAATCAGAAAATTACAGACAGAACAACAGCCATTGGAACCACCTGGACGCCAAAAGCATTTCCTGTGGAACTGATGACCATATCACAGCAAGATGGCGTTCGGTTAAGAGCTACGGTTACAGAATTCGGTCCGGTGCTGATGTCTAAGATTTTAGACCTTAACGACACACAACAAGGCGTTGTAGCCATGGTTTTTAAATTTTGTGACGATCAAAATTTAGGATTGGTGGACTTGCCGGATTTCAAAAAAGTGTTGCAGTTTCTGACCAATGATGGAAAAGAAGTTTTTGAAAAAGAATACGGCGCAGTGACTCCGTCAACAGTTGGAACTATTTTAAGAAAAGTAGTTGAAATGGAACAACAAGGTGCAGATCTGTTTTTTGGTGAAACATCTTTTGATGTGAATGATTTATTGCGCAAAAATGAAAACGGCTATGGTTATATCAATATCGTTCGATTAACAGATATTCAGGATAAACCAAAATTATTTTCTACGTTCATGCTGAGTTTATTGGCAGAAGTGTATGCCAAATTTCCGGAACGTGGTGATATGGATCAACCTGAATTAATTATCTTTTTAGACGAAGCTCATTTAATTTTTGACAGTGCTACCAAAGCATTAAAAGACCAGCTGGAATCTATCATCAAACTCATCCGTTCAAAAGGTGTCGGTATCTTTTTCTGCACACAAAATCCGAATGATATTCCGGAAAGTATATTATCACAATTAGGTTTAAAAATCCAGCATGCCTTAAGAGCTTTCACCGCAAAAGACAGACAGGCCATTAAACTGGTGGCGCAAAACTATCCGGAAACTTCATTTTATCAGGTAGAAGATTTAATTACCCAATTAGGTATTGGTGAGGCTTTTGTCACCGCATTAAATGAAAAAGGAATTCCAACTCCATTAGTACATTGCTTAATGACACCACCGCAATCTCGTATGGATATTTTGAATGAGGAAGAGATGAACATATTAATTCAAAAATCCAGCATGTACAAAAAATATAAAGCAACGGCAGATCCGGAAAGTGCATTTGAAATTCTAAGTGCAAAGATGGAACAATTGCAGCAACAGGAAGCTGAAGTAGAACAGGCAAAAACAGAAGCAAAACAAGCTAAAACTACAGCCAAAACTGCTAAAGCAGAAAAATCTGCTTTAGATAAAGTTTTAAGCAATACTGTAACAAGACAAATAGCCAGAACGGCAACCACCACCTTAACGCGCGGTTTATTAGGTGCGTTGAAAGGTATGTTTAAATAAATCATCTGCATAAAAATACCATGTCAGAAATAAAATTAAGTAAGATTAGCACACGTGCACCAAAAGGTGTTGACAAAGATGCGACAAAAGCAAAAACCAAATTACTGGTTGACGAAATTAAAGTATTGCAGGATGTGCTGATCGCTTCTGAAAAATGTAGTTTACTGATTATTCTGCAAGGAATGGATGCCAGCGGTAAAGATGGTGTCACTAAAAATGTATTTGGTTCTTTAAATCCATCTGGTTTAAGAGTGAAGGCTTTTAAAAAACCAACAGACGAAGAATTTGCACATGATTTTCTTTGGCGTGTACACCAGGCAGTTCCGGCAAAAGGTGAAATAGTTATTTTTAATCGCTCTCAATATGAAGATGTGTTGATTCAGCGCGTGCACAAATGGATAGATGAAAAAACGGTAAAACAACGTTTTGAAGCAATTAACAATCTGGAGAAACTTCTGGAGCAAAACGGCACAAAAGTATTGAAATTTTTTATGCACGTTTCTTTGGAAGAGCAATTGCAGCGCCTGGAAGAACGCAAGGAAAATCCCGAAAAAATGTGGAAACACAAAGATCAGGATTGGGAAGAACGAAAGCTTTGGAAAGAATATATGAATGCATACGAAGACGTATTCAAAAATTGCAGCAAGGCCGCTACGTGGCATGTCATTCCGACCGACCACAACTGGTACAAAGAATTTTTAATAGCGCAAAAAGTAAGAGATACTTTAAAACAATTAAAGTTGGAATATCCAAAATTGGTCACTGAAGTTAAATAATAAGCGTGAAAAAACTCTGGCAAAAAGATAATACGACAGAAAACGAGCTGGCAAAAAAAGTAGAACAATTCACTGTTGGCAACGACAGAAATTCAGATTTACTGCTTGCAAAATATGATGTAGCAGGTTCTTTGGCACACACTAAAATGCTGGCAGAAGCTGGGTTACTTTCTAAAGATGAGTTATCGCCTATCCAACAGGAGTTAAAAAATATTTACAAGGAAATTGAAAACAATAACTTTGCTATAGCTGATGAAAGTGAAGACATTCACAGCGAAATAGAATTTCGCCTGACGCAAATACTAGGCGATGTTGGAAAAAAAATACACAGTGGCAGAAGCCGAAACGATCAGGTTTTATTAGATATTAAGTTGTTCACGAGATATGAAATTGAAGAAGTTGTTGTACTTACCAGAAAATTATTTGACACTTTGATTCATTTGTCAAACACACATAAAGACAAATTAATTCCCGGCTATACGCATTTGCAACTGGCAATGCCAGGCAGCTTCGGTTTGTGGTTTGGTGCCTATGCAGAAAGTTTAGTAGACGATATACAAACGCTTTATGCAGCATTTACTTTAGCCAATAAAAACCCGTTAGGTTCAGGTGCAGGATACGGTGGCTCCTTTCCTTTAAACAGAAAATTAACGACAGAATTA
>JBIKPT010000007.1:0-40510 GCA_044357355.1 Chitinophagales bacterium | reverse complement strand
CCTTTGTTAAATAACGCATTATAAGCAGTCACACCTGCCAGCGGCAATGCAGCAGCTTGTTCGCTTGTCAGGTAGTGCGGTTTTACATGCAATCTGTCGGTATTCACCACTATGTATTCTGCTAAGGTTCCATGTGTTGGCATACCCAAAATCTGATATTCTTTTGATTGAACTTTTGGATTAGTTCCCCAATTAATATTTGGATTGAGAATAACATCCTTGCCTATCCAATGCTTGTCTTCTTCATTAAAAACTTCAATTACTTCACCACAGCCGTCAGAGCCAAGAATGGCAGGCAGTTGTATTTTAGCGTATTGTCCTTCCCGAATCCATTGGTCGCGGTGATTGAGTGCCGCATAATGTACTTTTACTAAAGCCTGTTGTTCCTTTAATATGGGTTTTTCTACTTCTTCCAGCAGGAAACTTTGTTCTTTTAATACCAATGCTTTCATAATATCTCGTTGTACAACAAATCTACAACTTATTAATGTTTACTTAACGCTATCTTCTCGGAAACTTTAAAACCTTTTTAAGTTTCCTGCGTTTATACTTGGTACTTTTGCAATCGAACATGACCAATAATATCGAAAATATCAGTAAATCGGAAAATTGCATCTCTGGTAAAATATTTGAGAAAGCACGCAATTTGTTCTATTCAATCGGCGTGCGCAACACTACGATGGATGATTTGGCGAAAGAACTGGGTATTTCCAAAAAAACACTTTACAAAGAAATTGACAATAAAGCAGATTTGGTAAAGTTCTGTGTGGAATACGATTTAAAATGCGACGAACAAGCCATTTTATCTATTTCCGAAAAAACTGAAAATGCCATTGAAGAACTCTTGTTGATTGCAGCACATATCCATGCAGAATTACAGGTATTCCATCCGTCCATTATACAGGATCTGATGAAATTTTATCCGGAAAGCTGGTTGCTGATAGAACAGCACCGAGACATATTTGCCAAAAAGAACATTGCCAATAATCTGAAAAAAGGAATAATACAAGGTTTATATCGTAAAGATATTAATGTGGAGATGGTTACAATACTGCAATTGCATTTATCATTTCTTCCGCTTCAGGCAGACAATAAAACGTACAAACCTTCCGATATTTATCTGGAAGTACTGAAATATAACTTCTATGCAATAGCCACACCCAAAGGAATAGACTTATTTGAAAAATTAATTAAAAAGCTAAAACTATAAACAATCAAATGAAAAACTTGAGAAATATAATCTTTATTACTGTATTGTCGGTTCTGCCGAACATAAACTCATTTGCACAAACCACCTATACTTTATCACAATGTATTGATTATGCGTTGAAAAACCATCGCAGTATAAAAATATCTGCCAATGATGTAGAAACTGCTTATGCCAGAAAACGCGAAGGTCAATCTGCCTACATGCCTCAGGTGAATGCTCAAGTAAAATGGGATGACAATTTAATTTTGCAATCCAGTGTTATTCCTGCTTTAACATTCGGTTCTTTTACCTCTCCGGAACAGGTAGTTCAATTTGGCAATCAATACAATACACTTGTCGGTGTTCAACTTGACCAAATGTTATTCAATTGGTCTTACATACAAGGTATTAAGGCCATAAAACCTGGTTATGACATTGCAAAAACAAAAAAGATTAAAACCGAAGAAGATGTTGTATACAATACTATTGTTGCCTATTATAATGTCTATTTAATCAATGAAAATGAAGATTTACTGAAACAGAATGAAGAACGCTTGCGCAAAACATTACCAATATTACAACTGCAATACGACAAAGGTGTTATTAGAAAAATTGATGTAGATAAAGTACAGGTGAACTACAACAATATTACTGTACAACAACAGATACTTTCTTCTAATAAAGAAGTTGCGATTAATAACTTAAAGTACAATATCGGTATGCCAATGGATTCATCAATTGCCATTGACACCAATTATTCAAAAGAAATTGTTGACGCAGACAATTATGTAGACACTGGTAATATCAAAAATAAAACAGAGATGCAGTTAATGCGCAAAAATATTTACCTACAGGAAATATTATTAAAACGTACTAAAGCTGCCTATTACCCTCAATTTAGTTTTTATGCAAAATACGGCGGACTGGCATTTGGCAATGAATTTTCTCAATCTTTTACTCGCTGGACTCAATTTGCTACAATAGGTTTCAAGTTAGATATTCCAATTTTTGACGGTCTTCGAACTTCCAGCGCTGTCAAAATGGCTAAACTGAATATCGCCAACCTGAAAGAAGATATGTTATTAAAAGAAGATGGTTTGAAACTGCAAATGCTGAATGCCAAAACAAGTATGAAAAATGCTGAACAAAGTTTAATTCTTAATAAAGAAAATATTGCGTTGGCCAAAAATGTACTGGATGTAACCACCTTGCAATATCAGAAAGGCATAATTTCTTATACAGACTGGATGAGTGCAGACTATTCATACAAAGAAGCGGAACAAAACTACATGACATCTTTGATAAAATACTTACAATCAAAAATCGAAGCAGATAAATCAAATAATAATATAAACATATATAAATAATTACCTATTCGTTTTTCTGAATTTTTCAGTTTTAGAAAAGATAAAAAATCGAAAACAACCATTATGAAAAATAACATTATCGTCGGTATCATTGCACTTTTATTAGTTGGAGGAATGGTATACAAACTCACACAGAACAAAAAAGAAATTGATAAAAATGCCATGCCGGTTGACAGAAGCAATGTGCCTGTTTCTGTAACTACGTTTGATGCAAATTACTTACCGGTGAGCACGGATTATGCATTGCCTGCAGTTTTAGACATTAATAAAAGCGGTATCATCACGGCTACACAACCTGGTAAACTAGCAAATTTCAACATAGAAATTGGAAGCCATGTTTCTAAAGGGCAACTCATAGGAAAAATTGACTCCAAGCAGCGTGAAATCGGCATCAAGTCATCAGAGGCAACTATTAAAAAACTTGAATCTGATATTAAACGAACAGAAGATTTAATAGCTGGCGATGCTGCACCGGCAAATGCAATTAATGATTTAAATTACAATTTAGAAACCACCAAAATCCAAAAAGAAAATTACCAGCAACAAATTGCAGATAATAATATTTACGCGCCTATCAGCGGTATTGTGGTTCAAAAAAATGCCAACGCCGGTGAGTTTGCAAATCCGGGTTCTCCATTGGCAACCATTATGGATGTTTCTGTGTTGAAAGCAATCGTTTATGTGAGCGAAAGTAATATTTACGACTTAAAAATCGGTCAGCCTGCACAAATCACGTCTTCTGTTTTTCCTGGAAAACTAACAAAAGGAATCATAAAATATATTGCACCAAAAGGCGATGAAAATCACAATTACAGAGTAGAAGTGGAAATACCAAACAGCGGATACAAAGCAGGTACATATGTAAATGTGAAATTTAGTTTTAAAAAACCAACAGATGCTTTACAAATTCCAAAAATCGCTTTAGTGGAAGGTATTAAGAATCCATATGTATATGTGGTAAACGGAAATAATATTGCGATCAGAAAAATTGAAATCGGTGAAGAAGTCGGACAAAATATTGTAGTAAGAAGCGGCTTAACACCTGGTGAAAAAGTAGTGACTTCGGGTCAGATTAACTTATCCGAAAATAGCAAAATTCAAATTGTAAATTCTAAAAACTAAGTCAATGTCTATTACCGAAATTGCGATAAAACGTCCGTTATTAATCAGTGTAATTTTTGTTACATTGATTATATTCGGGTTCTTTGGCTATAGTTTATTAAGCTATAATTTATTGCCGAAATTCGAAGCACCTATTATTTCTATTCAAACTATTTATAAAGGTGCTTCATCTGAAGAAGTTCAGAATAATGTTACCAAAAAAATTGAAGATGCCGTTTCTTCTATTGAAGGTGTAGATGTCGTTTCTTCATCTTCACAGGAAAATGTTTCTGTGGTTGTAGTACAGCTTAAAGATCATATCAATTCTACAATAGCACAGTCAGACGCCGAACGAAAAATAAATCAGATTCTGAATGAATTGCCGGATGGTGTAGACAATCCGATTATCAGCAAATTCAGTTCCAGCGAAATACCTGTTTTGCGTCTTACAACATTTGCAGATATCGGCGAAACCGAATTATATGATTTGGTGGAACAAACCATTAAACCTATTATATCTAATGTGGAAGGCGTTGGACAGGTACGACTCATTGGTGGAAGTAAACGTGAAATTGAAGTAAAAATTGATAACGAAAAGCTACAGGCATATAACCTTTCTACGGCACAGGTTACCCAAATGATTGCTGCAGGAAATATGTCCTATCCTGCCGGAAACATTGAAAATACAGATAACCGATACACCATTCGTTTAGATGCAAAATTAGGAACGGTAGAGGATTTAAGAAATCTCATTATCAGAGAAAATAAAAACGGCAGTAAAATAAAATTAGCTGATGTTGCCAGCGTTACCGATGCCACAGCCATTCCATCAACCATCAACAGAATCAACGGAAGAGTCGGACTTGGTGTCGAAATATCCAAACAATCTGATGCAAATGCCGTTGAAGTGAGTCATAGCGTCAAAGCAAAACTGGATACCATTGTAAAACAATATGCTTCTAAAGGATTTAAGTACGAAGTGGCTATTGACCAATCTACTTACACTATGGAAGCGGCAACGGCTGTTACACACGATTTATTTTTAGCTGTAATTATTGTGGCTATTGTCATGTTGATTTTCCTGCATAGTTTCAGAAGTTCCATGTTCATTTTAATTTCATTGCCATCAGCCATGATTCCAACTTTCATTCTGATGTATTTAATGGGATTTTCACTCAACCTGATGACCTTGCTTGCTTTGTCACTTGTCGTAGGTATTCTCGTAGATGACAGTATAGTGGTGCTCGAAAATATTTTCCGCCATTTAGAAATGGGAAAAGATAAAGTAACGGCAGCTATTGATGGCAGAAGCGAAATCGGATTTACCGCATTGGCAATTACCTTGGTTGACGTCGTCGTATTCGTTCCATTAGCAATGGCTGGCGGTTTAATCGGAAATATCTTGCGAGAGTTTGCACTCGTCGTCGTGTTTTCTACCTTGATGAGTTTGTTCGTATCCTTTACCTTAACACCGTTGTTAGCATCACGTTGGGGAAAAATTGAAGTATTAAATCCAAAATCATTGTGGGGCAAAATAAATATATGGTTCGAAAACCAAATCAATAAATTAATAGAAGCTTACGGCAGAATTCTACACTGGGTATTGGGTCACAAAATTATATTGCTATTGATTGTATTGGGTTTATTTGGTGGTGTTGGTTATTTGGGTATGTCAGGATTTATTGGAAGTTCCTTTGCAGGCAGCGGCGACCGAGGTGAATTTAATTTAATTATGGAATTAGATCCGCAGGCTACTTTACAACAAACCAACAGAGTCACCAAACAGATAGAAGATATTATTTTAGAATATCCGGAAGTAACAAAAGTATTTACCAATGTAGGTTCAGTAGCCACACAAATGGGTGGTGCGATTCTGTCGCCAAATCAGGCAGATATGACGGTTTCGTTGGTTAATAAATTAGACAGAAAACGATCCACAGATGAAGTAGGCGCAAGTATCCGTCAGCGTCTGGATAGTATTCCGGGTATTACCTTTTCTATTAAACCTGCAAGTATTACCGGTGGAAACCAACCTCAAATACAAATCGTAATCATGAGTGCAAGTACGGATGAAGTATCCACGTATGCAAAAAAAGTATACGACATCATCAAGAAAACACCTGGTACAGATTACGTGGAATACAGCACAAAATCAACCAAAACAGAATTGCAAATTGCATTAAACAGAGATAAGATTGCAAAAATGGGATTGAATATTCCAACTATTGGAAATGCCATTCAACTGGCATTCAGAGGAAATGACCAGTCTAAATTCAAAGACAACGGTGAAGAATATGCCATTAACATTATGTACGACAAAGGCGACAGAAAAGATATTTCCAACCTCGAAAACACCACCATACAAACACCAACCGGTGCCACTATTCGTTTAGGTGATGTAGCCACAGTAAACGAAATACAAGGTCAAGCAGTCTTAGAACGTTATAATCGTTTGAACTCTAAACAGATTTTAGCATCATCTGCTGGAAGACCTACAGGAACAGTGACGGCTGATATCAAAAAACAAATTGATGCCGCAGGTTTCCCATCTTCCGTTTCTATCGATTATTTAGGTGAACAGAAAAACCAGGGTGATTCATTCGGAAGCTTAGGAATTGCAATGGGTTTAGGATTTTTATTAGTGTATTTAATCATGGTAGCATTATATGAAAGTACCTTGTATCCGCTAGTTGTATTATTTGCCATTCCGGTGGCAATTATCGGAGCAATGCTTGCATTGGCATTAACGCAGGAAAGCTTAAGTATCTTCGGTATCATTGGTTTTATTATGCTCATGGGTTTAGTAGCGAAAAACGGTATTCTACTCGTCGACTTTACCAATCACTTAAAAGCTCAAGGATTAGAACTGAAAGAAGCATTAATAGAAGCAGGCAAAGAACGATTAAGACCTATCTTAATGACTACCGTTGCCATGATTTTTGGTATGTTGCCAATTGCCTTATCCAACGGACCAGGTTCTGAGTTTAAACGCTCTATGGCATGGGTAATTGTTGGCGGCTTAACCAGTTCATTAATATTAACATTGGTGGTAGTGCCAACTATCTATTATATTTTCGACAGATTAAAAGATAAAGTAACCGGCAATAAAAAGAAACCATCTGTAATAGCCACAGCAGGACCAGATTTTACAATAGATGCATAAACGCAATAATTTACAAGTTTAGAATTCATTCTAACGCCAGGCCACGACGAAAGTCGTGGCTTTTTTGTACATTTATATAAACCAAAAACGCGCGTTTCTTTATGACACCAAACGTAAGAAATTTTGATACCTGGATGCGTTCTACTTTTGTAGAAATTAATACCGAATTAGAAAATCTATATTTCATACAGGAAAACAAAGCTAATGTTGCCGGCATCGGCAAAAGCATCAAATCTACTTTATTAAAAGAAGGTCGTGATTTAATAATAGCGTTAATTAAAGAAGGCAATACCGACGAAGGTTTTGACGAAGGTTTTAAATTGCTCGGCAATGTGGGTTTATACATGGCTGCTTGTCGTCGCCACGAAATAGATGAATCACCAGATAAAAATCTGATGGCAGAAGCATCTTCACTGGCTTTACAGTTAGGTGCTGCGTTAGGTGTTACACCACGATTCGCTACCAGTCATCTCACTACACACAATATGGCATCCAATGGTCAATATATTACGTTCACTTCTTTAGAAGATGAACAGACTTTTATTGACTACAATACACGTGGTATCTTATCGTACAAACGTGCTGCTGATGCCTTGTTGCGTATTATGCCATTAGGCGTTTCGCATCCTGTAGCACCGGATTTGTTTAAGGTAGCAAAAGATGCATTGACTGATGTGATTAATTACAACAAAACTTTGTTTGAGCAATTAGATACTGACCGTTTTTTTTATAACGTGCGTCCGTATTACAAAACACATCGCGTAGGCAACAGTTTTTATCGAGGTGCGAATGCCGGTGATTTTGCAGGCATTAATGTAATAGATTTATTATTAGGTTTATGTCAGGCAGAAAATGCTTCCTATGCACAACTGCTGGTCGATAAATTTTTATACATGATGCCGCAAGACCAGTTATTACTGAGAGATTGCATGCGCCAGCAAAGCATGATGAATAGTTTTATGGAAGCATTGCCATCACAAAAAAATACAACCTGGTTTCAGAAAAATGTAAAAGCATTCTTAGAAGTTTGCGAAGTACATGGCGAAGCTGCAGCACAACATCACAATCAGTTAGTAGATAAATTTATTAAAGAACCTGCAACGCATTTACCTGAAGACAAACAAAGCAACCTGACCGCCAGCGGACCACCGTTACCGGTATTGCTGAATGCTCTAGAAAAGCTACGCGATCAACGCACCGCTGCTTTGCGGAATAACATGTACACACGCTACAACGATATACAACAATTGAAAGCAGCTATTAAATAATGACATTAACCAACACCATAAGAAATGATTTTTCAATGAATGATTCCATTTATTTATTAAATCATTCTGTTGGAAGACCTTTAAAAAAAGGTGAATCCAACGTAGACGAACTATTTTTCAAGGCCTGGAAAAGCAATGAACCCTGGCACGACTGGATGCATGTATTTACTGATTTCCAAAATAGTATTAGTCAACTATTACAGAGTCATCCAGGTAATTTTTGTCCGCAAACCAATGTTTCCGCTGCTTTTACAAAAGTGCTTTTTTCATTACCAAAAAATGAAAACAAGAAAACGATCTTACTAAGTGAATACGATTTTCCGTCTGTTGGTTTTGTGGCAGCACAAGCAAAAATCTTAGGCTACGAATTAAAATTTATTCCTAAAGATGTAGACCAAACCAATCCTGAAGTTTGGAATGACGCGATGACAAATGATATACAATGGGTAATCATTACTCAAGTGCAATCCAACACAGGTGTGCAGGTACCGGTAAGCGATATTATAGCTTTGGCGAATAAAAAAAGTATTTTATCTGTAGTAGATGTTGCGCAGTCGGTTGGAATTTTACCCATTAATTTAGAAAAATGGAACGCATCGTTTGTAATTGGCTCTTGTGTTAAATGGTTATGCGGTGGTCCTGGTGCCGGATTTTTATACGTAAATCCAGGTATAATTTCGCAATGCAAACCAATAGATGTCGGCTGGTTTTCGCATGAAAATCCGTTTGAGTTTGACATCCATCATTTTAAATATGACCATACCGCCTTGCGGTTTTTTGGCGGAACGCCATCCGTGCTGCCTTTTGTACTGGCCACACACAGCATAAACTATTTAACTAAAATTGGAACAAACAACATCAGAAATCACAATGTCAGTTTGTCCAATCAGCTAGTCAATGCTATTGCACCGCAATATGTAGTGTCGCCAAAAAATGAACATCAGCGCAGCGGCACCATGATATTAAACTTTAAGGAGCATCAGGAAAAAGTTATTACAACATTGAAAAGTAATAACATTTTATTTGATGCACGTGCATTTGGCATTCGCTTGTCACCACATATTTATAACACAAAAGAAGAAATGGAGAAAGTAGCGGATTTGATAACAGCTTTGCTGTAGTCTATTCTAAAATTTCCAGCTCAAAAATCAGCACGGAATTCGCCGGTATTTTTCCAACTTCCTTGTCGCCATAACCCAGCTTGCTTGGAATAATGAGCAAGCCTTTATCGCCGATATAAAAATTCTGAATACCTTTATCCAAGCCGTCAATCACCTGTTTTTTTCCGACAACAAACGGCAGTGCCTGATTTCTTCCGTAGGAATTATCAAACTCAAACCCACTTAATAACTTTCCGGTATAATGTATATTTATACTATCTCCGTTTTTCACCGGTTTGCCTTTTCCAAATTCTTGTCGCAAATACCAGTTACCATATATATCAGCAGTGGCATCTCTGATAATATACTTTTGCAGATAATCCACGATGATAATAGAATCTAAGGTGTTTTGCAATTTATATTGTTCCGCTTTTTCAAGTATATAAGCATCTTTCTGTTTAAAATCTACAAGGTTAAGCCAGAATGTATAGTATTTTTTAGCACTTCCATTGCTGTCATAGACAGCGCTTGGAATTTTCAAAAATGCAGAATCTCCAATTCCCATATACCCGAAAATCTCGGTTACATCAATCTCTTTAACCGGCTGCTTATAGTCCATTTCCACACCGCGTTTGGTGTCAAAAATTCTGGTATTAAATATTTCTTTTTTCTTAGGTGAAAATTTACGCAAGTGCATCCAGATATGATCGCCTAAAACAGGCTTTAGTTTTGCAGTATCATTTGTATAGATTCTGTAAAAAATTCCGGAAGCAGTCTGTTTCCATTTTTTATGATTTGCGGAATAGAGACCAACAGGAACAATAAATAATATACTAAAAATAAGCCGCTTCATTTTGCGTTGTAAGATAAAACATTCATTTTTGTTTTTCATATCAGAATAACTACAAAAACAGTACCAATGAAAGTTTTAATGGTTTGCCTTGGAAATATTTGTCGTTCACCGCTGGCAGAAGGAATTATGCGACACAAATGCAGACAAAAGAAATTAGATTGGTCTATTGACAGTGCCGGAACCGGAAAATGGCATTTAGGTGCTGCACCTGACAAACGCTCTGTGGACGTTGCTGCAAAACAAGGCATCGATATTTCCGGTCAGCGTGCCAGAAGCATCAACAGTTCTGATTACGAAGAATTTGACCTGATTTTTGCCATGGACATCTCGAATTATAAAGATTTGATGCGTTGGGCATTTGACAAAGAAGAAGAAAATAAAATTAAACTCATTATGGATGAAGTCTATCCGAATGAAAACATCATCGTTCCGGATCCTTATTTCGATAATAACGGATTTCAGACTGTTTTTGATATGCTGGATAAAGCTTGCGATAAAATCATAGAAAAATATGCATAACCTAAAAACCCTGTTCCGTCAATTACCATTCATTGCATTGATTGTACTTACAGTATCCATACATGCGCAGCCGTATACATCCAATCGGGAAACGGAAATTGCGGCTGTTAAATCAACTTTTACGTATGGAAATAACAAAGACTATTCCGGTCAGGCAATAGATTTGAAAGCGGATTTGTTCAAACCGACTTTGTTCTCCAATAACTTGCCAATGGTGATTATTTATCACGGTGGCGGTTATGGATCCGGCGACAGAAACCTTGCCGTGCTCAAAGTCTTTTCAGAGTATCTTACTGCGAATAATATCAGTGCTGTATTACCGGATTTCAGACAAGGCTGGTATGAGTCTTCTACAAAGCCATTGTGTGAAAGCGTAACGCCGGAGAGATTTGAAGATGCAGCACATCGCGCCTATCAGGACAACAGAGCATTGATTCGATACTGCAAAGCGAATGCAACGGCACTTGGCATAGATTCCAATAAAATCTACATCATGGGTATCAGTTCCGGTGGTTTTTTGGTGCTGCATCATTTGTATGTCAGCGACGCCAGTATTAATGTCGACAGAATAGCTCGATTAGGCAAGTTGGATAACCAAAGCAATACCTATACCAACTCTACCGATGTAGCCGGCATCATCAGTATAGTTGGCGGTTTTTACAAGAATGATGCTGCCATCGTGAAAAATTATCCAACTTTATTGTTCAATAATTCGTGCGACGGTGCGGTAGATTTTTACAATGGCTGGCTCGGCAATTGCAGTAATACCATAGGTTCCTACGGACCCGGTATTTTCACTAAAACACTGGAACAATTTAACAGTCCGTACAGTTTGCATGTTTTCTGCGGATTTAATCATGGATTTAATTCCCTGACAGCACCACAAGGCGGCGATGGAGAAGCCATCAATTATGTAAATAGAAAAACCGTAGAGTTTATAAAATCGGTTTCTCAAAACAACTTCACATCAGGCACGCATATTGCCAGTGATTCGATTACATCTACCTCTTTAGGTGATTGCAATAATTTTGAAACGTTTTACTGGTGCAAAGAAGACAGTATTGAAATCGGAAACAACTATATCAGCCTGACACCAAACCCAATTTCCTGTTTATTGCAGCCTAAACTAAACATTCGTCATCCAATTGATGAAACGTTGGTACTCGAAGTTATTGATGAATCCGGAAAATTAATATCGCAGCAAAAAACTGAATACAAAACTTCCCAAAATATTATTTATTTACAAGTCACTGATTTTTCTATCGGTGTAAATATTTTACTGGTAAAAAACAGTCAGGGAAATATTTTGTATAAAACTAAAGTGGTGAGGTATTGTGAGTTTTAATTCATGTCATAATATTATTTTTCTCATTTAATTTTCATAGCTCATCTTGGTAATGACTTGGTAAAAACACCAAATTAAAGCAACTATTTTCCTGATGGTTAATAAGGACTTAAAGCATCATTTGTCGTTTGGTAAAGACAACAACCGACAGTAAAAAAATTTTGTTGGTTAATTATTTATGCAACACTGTTGCATAAATAATTATTTTTACTTAATATTGCAACTGAGTTGCGTTTACGAGACAGCAATCTTCATTTTAACTGGTGACTCGACAGGGAAAAAATGCATAGTTAAACCAAATAATAAAAACCTGTCGGGTCATTTATAATCTTATAAAAAATGAAAAAATTACCGGTAACAGTTTTAAGCGGATTTTTAGGTGCTGGCAAAACAACACTCTTAAATCACATTTTACACAATAAGGAGAATTTAAAAGTTGCCGTTATTGTAAATGATATGTCTGAAGTAAATATTGATGCAGCTTTGGTACGCAATGAAAACACATTATCAAGAACAGAAGAAAAATTAGTGGAAATGAGCAATGGCTGCATATGCTGCACCTTACGGGAAGACCTGATGATAGAAGTGGAAAAATTAGCGTCAGAAGGAAAGTTTGACTATTTGTTGATTGAAAGCACAGGAATTTCAGAACCTATTCCGGTGGCACAAACATTTACCTATAAAGATGAAGAAAACAATATAGACTTATCAAAATTCAGCCAGCTAGATACCATGGTAACGGTGGTAGATGCATTTAATTTTGTAAGAGATTTTGGCAGTGCTGACACCATTCAAACCAGAAAAATGAATGATGATGAGCGCGATGAAAGGACGATAGTTAATCTATTGACCGAACAGATTGAATTTGCGAATGTAATTATTTTGAATAAAACAGATCTGGTATCTGAATACCAAAAAAATGAACTTAAAGCAATTTTGAAAAAACTGAATCCTGGGGCCAGAATTGTAAAATCCTTATTTGGAAGAATTGCGCCATCGGAAATACTAAACACAGGCCTGTTTGATTTTGAAGAAGCTGAAAACGCTGCGGGCTGGATTAAAGAATTAGAAAACGTACATGTGCCGGAAACGGAAGAATACGGAATCACTTCTTTAGTTTTTCGAAGCAGAAAACCGTTTCATGCTGAACGATTCTGGAATTACCTGAGCAATGATTTTAATGAAGGAATCATCCGAAGCAAGGGTCTTTTCTGGCTGGCAACCAGACCAGACAATGCAATCAACTGGAGTCAGGCAGGTGGATCGCTGCGCGCCGAGCCTGCAGGTGTCTGGTGGTGTAGTATGCCTTTTTCTGAACGCATAAAATATGTGTCATTTATCGAAAACAAAGAAACTGTAGAATCCAACTGGACAAAAGAATTTGGCGACAGAAAAAACGAAATGGTATTCATAGGTCAGGGTTTAGATAAAGACAAAATCAGCAAGGAGTTAGAAAATTGTTTATGTACGATGGAAGAATGGAATGCAGTGCTTGCAGGAGCCAAGATGAAAGATCCTTTTCCGCACTGGAATTAAAAAGCTTATAAAAGAAATATCCGATGAAAGCATCCAATACCCTTCTGTTGTTTTTATTATGTGTGATAGCGCTGCTTATTGGATGTGATCTGGATGAGAATACCAAAAATGACACAGCAGCAAGTCTGAAAGAGCCAAAGGAATGATTAAATGATTATAAAATTAATGAGATAGAATTTAACACCGATTTTTTTGTAAAGGCTTTAATTTCATCGACTCAGCAGGTTATAAAACTCATATAATGTATGTTATGAAATATGCCTGCTGAGTTTTTTAGCTAAACGTGTTGTACTCAGCAACGGATAAAAACATGACAAATCCGATATGTCAAATCCGTTGATTTTTTTTTAATCAGCGTTATTCAGGAATATACTTTTCCAACGTAAAACTAAACGTGGTACCATTTCCTAATTCACTTCTAACGTTAATGGTTTGCTCGTGTGCTTCAATAATATTTTTTACGATAGACAAACCTAAACCGGTTCCGTTAATTTTTCGGTTTCTGCTTTTGTCTGCACGATAGAAACGCTCAAATAAACGAGGTAAATGTTCTGCAGAAATTCCAGGTCCATTGTCAGAAATCTCCACTAAAAACTGATCATCCAGGTCGTGAAAATAAATATCCGTGGCACCGCCTTCTTTTCCGTATTTAATAGAGTTGGAAATAAGATTTTCGAGCAGCTGTGTAATTCGTTTCGGATCTGCAAAAACGAATATCGTGTTTTCATCGCTATGCACCGTCATGGTGACGCGCTGCTGCTGTGCTAAATGCTGATATTGAAAAAATACTTTCTTAATAACTTTTACCAAATCAAAAGCTTCTTTACGCAACTCAATGCGTCCGGTTTCAAACTTGGAAATTTCGAGTAAATCCGTCACAATATTTTCCAGTCGCTCTATATTACTGTTTGCTTTTTCCAGGTATTGTTTTATAAATTCCGGATCATCCAAATCGCTGTCCAGCACGGTTTCTATATAACCTTGTGCATTAAAAATCGGTGTTTTCAATTCATGAGAAACATTGCCGACAAACTCTTTACGATATTGTTCCATCTTGCGCAACTCACGTATCTGTTTATTTTTATTAATGGCCCATTCCGCCACATCGCGTTCTACCGTTTTCAGCACATTGGTACTTCCTTCTTTCACTTCATTCTGAAATTTTAAAGGCTTGCCAATTGTTTTGTAAATGATTTTTATTTTACTGTAAATAAACCGAACTAAAATAAACTTGAAGAAAATAAACGTGATAATGAAAATTATGAGTGCATAAATCAGGTATTCTTCGAGTGTGGCACTCAGTTTAAAGAGGGTATTAATTAACAAAAAGATGGCAGTAGAAAAAAATGCTACTGCCATGCTTGCGTATAAGGATATTATATTGGGAGAAGTGGTTCTTCTCATTGTTCTTCAAATTTGTATCCGATACCTTTTACTGTTTTAATTAATTCTTCACCTAATTTTTCACGTAGTTTTCTGATGTGTACATCAATGGTTCTGTCGCCGACAATAATATCACGACCCCAGATTTCATTCAGAATTTCATCACGTTTGAAAACTTTACCAGGTTTAGAAGCAAGTAAGTACAACAATTCAAACTCTTTACGTGGAACAGCCATTTCTTTACCATTAAAGATAATTAAGTAACGTTCTCTGTCTATTTGAATATTTCCAACATCTAAGAAAGTAGATTTTGACTCTTTCGCTTCGTATCTTCTCAATAATGCCTTCAAGCGGCTAACCAATACTCTTGGTTTGATAGGTTTGCTGATATAATCGTCAGCACCTGTTTCAAAACCTGCAATCTGAGAATAGTCTTCCGTTCTTGCCGTTAAGAACGCTATGATCGTATGCTCGAACTGTGGCATTTCGCGCATCGTTCTGCATGCTTCAATACCATCCATTTCCGGCATCATTACATCTAATAATACAATATCGGGTTGGTTTTTCTTTGCTTTTTCTAAAGCTTGTTTACCATTTTCAGCAGTTTCTACTAAAAAGCCTTCTTTCTCTAAATTGTAGCTCAAGAATTCAAGGATATCCGGTTCGTCATCTACCACCAGAATTTTAAAAATTTTTTCAGCCATTTTGTAAGGATATTTACTGTGTTAACGCTAAATTAACATAATTTTTTTAATCTACCAATTTTCTCGACAAACATATTAATTTTATCGTCTTTTAGTATGTATTTTTACGTTTTATTATTAACATTCACTATTTTCAGCCAATTACGACTTTATGAAAGGAATTATATTAGCAGGCGGCTCAGGCACACGATTGTATCCAATTACATATGCGATCAGCAAACAGATTATGCCGATTTATGACAAGCCGATGATTTATTATCCGCTATCGGTGCTGATGCAGGCCGGAATCAATGAGATTCTGATTATTTCTACACCACACGACATGCCCAACTTTCAACGCTTATTAGGTGATGGAAAAATTTACGGATGTAATTTTCAGTATGCCATTCAGGAAGTACCGAACGGGTTGGCGCAGGCATTTGTTATTGGAAAAGAATTTATCGGAAATGAAAAAGTGGCGCTCATTTTAGGCGACAATATTTTTTATGGTTCCGGATTGATGGATTTGCTGACAAAAAACAACGACCCGGACGGCGGTGTTATTTATGCCTACCATGTTTCCGATCCGGAACGATATGGTGTGGTAGAATTTGATAAAAATTTCAAAGCAATATCTATTGAAGAAAAACCATTGAAACCAAAATCAAATTATGCGGTTCCGGGTTTATATTTTTATGACAATGAAGTGGTGAAAATTGCGGAAGAACTGGAACCAAGTCCGCGCGGTGAATATGAAATCACAGATGTAAACAAGATATATCTGGAACGCGGAAAATTGAAAGTAGGCATCTTAGACAGAGGCACTGCCTGGTTAGACACCGGCACTTTTGATTCTTTGATGCAGGCATCGCAATTTGTGCAGGTAATAGAGCAACGACAAGGCCTGAAAGTGGGTTGCATAGAAGAAGTAGCGTATCGTAAAGGGTTTATTACAGAACAACAATTGCTCGATATCGCACAACCTTTATTAAAAAGCGGATACGGACAATATTTGCTGGATATTTTAAAGTGAAAGTGAGAATGAAAGTGAAAAATAAATTAATCATCTTAAAAAAGTCCCTTTAGGAAATCGAAGATTCGATGACTCATCATAATAAATAAAAAATTATCATCAATTTAAGGTATGAAAGTAATCGTTACAGGCGGCACAGGTTATATTGGTTCACATACGATTGTGGATTTGATGGAGCACGGATATGAGGTAGTTTGTATAGATAATTTGTCGCGCTCCAAAGAATATGCGCTGACCGGCATTGAAAAAATTACCGGAAAAAAGCCGCTGTTTTACAACATTGATTTATGTAACCGACAGCTTGTTTTTCAATTGATGAAAGAACATAAAGATGCGGTTGGAATTATACATTTTGCTGCTTTTAAATATGTTGGCGAATCGGTGGAGAAACCTTTGTTGTACTATGCCAACAATACAGATTCATTATTGAATGTGTTGATGGCAGTGAAAATGTTTGACATTCCGAATGTTGTATTTTCTTCTTCCTGCTCTGTCTACGGAAATTCTGATGAATTGCCGGTTACGGAACAAACACCTGTAAAGCAGGCAGAAAGTCCGTATGCACATACCAAACAAATCGGTGAAGACATCATCCGGAATTTTGCCAACATACATACTTCCAATCATGTATTGCTGCGCTACTTTAATCCTATTGGTGCGCATCCGTCTTCGTTTATCGGTGAACTGCCGATAGATAAACCCAATAACCTGATTCCGTATATTACACAAACGGCTATTGGAAAACTGGAACAGCTGACGGTCTTCGGCGACGATTATGAAACGCGCGACGGCAGCTGCATCCGCGATTACATACATGTGTGCGATATTGCACATGCGCATACACTGGCCTTACAACATTTACAGAACAAGGAAAATGAAAGCAACTTCGAAGTGTTCAACTTAGGCACCGGCATTGGTGTTTCTGTGCTGGAAGTGATTGAAGCATTTGAGAAAGTAAGCGGACAAAAATTAAACTATTCCATTGGTCCACGCCGCGCCGGCGATGTGGTGGCCGTATATGCCGACAATACCAAAGCGGAAGTACACTTAGGCTGGAAATGCCAATACAGCTTAGAAGATGCGATGTTGAGCGCCTGGAACTGGGAATTGAAAATGAAGGAATTGGAGTTGTAGAACTACTTTTTTGCATGAAATGATTAACAAAGAACCTGAACATAATTTATCAGCAATCATCTTGTCATTTAATGCAACTCTCAAAAATCATGAATGTTCTTGTTATTTACTCGTTGTCTGTTAAGATGTTTAACGGTTTGCAGGCAAGTGCAGTGGCGTATTACCATCGCACTCTTTGTTCTACCGTTGTAAGTAAATATAGCAATAAAATTTATTAAACAAAAAAGGTAGCCATTGCGCTTGCCTGATGTTATATATAGTAGACAAAATTTTTCATCATCACGGAAAAAAATGCGAACACACACTTACTTACGCATTATGCGCAAATGAAACAGACAACTAGATGTGGTGAACCGGAAAGCGAATGCCATGACGCAGTAGCCGTTCCGAGAACTTTTTACACTGAATAAAATTTTGGATATTATTTATAACTTGTTTATACCCGCTATAAAATAGCACTTATTTATTCCAAATATACTTATTTTTCTCTACCGGTTGTTGAGACAGATTCAATAACAACAACCGGTGGTTTACCCTGAACTTTATTTATTGCATTTTACCCTGAAGTATTGTTTTGCGTTATTGCTGAATTTTACATCATCAATAACAACTAAAAATAAACATCATGAAATCATCTATCATCCACTTCGCATTCAGCATTGTTGTTTTGCTTTCTTCTTTCGGTTTACAATCCTGCAAAAAAGAAGCAGCAGACATCGCTCCTGTTAACACTTCCATCATCGGAAAATGGAAAGCCATTAAAGGCACCAGAACCATTGAACGGGAATTTATAAAAGGTGCAGATAGCAACAGCGGTACCGGAAATTTTAAACAAACAGAAATAGATGCGTTTGGCACTGTGACTGTTATTACTGCTCCGTTTAACTGGGAAATCAATGGCAACAATTTATTTATTTCTCAGATTGCAGATATTGGCTTTGTCTTTCAACTGACAGATAATGGCAATCGCCTAACATTATTTGATGAAGTATTTACCACTCAGGTTTCTTTTACCTTTGAGCGAATTAAATAGCAAAGTGATATTATAATTAGACCGAAAATAACAGTCATATTTTAAAACCACATAGGTACATAGATTTTAGATGCTAAGCATAGAAGATAGTCGAAATCGTTTCGGAAATAAATGAAAACATAATAATTGTAAGCTTTGCGTACAATATGTGTACCTTCAGCAAACCAAATATATTCTACAATCCTTATTGCTATTTAAATTTTTTCTATGTTCCGAACCTTCGGAACTATGCGGTTTAAAATTGGTCTGTTTTGTATTTCAAATTGGTATTAAATAGCAAATACCATAAACCAAAAAAGCAGATTCCGGAATCTGCTTTTTTATGTTTTTATATGCTGAGAAATTGAACAGAATTTAGTACGAAATTACAATACGCTTACTTATCGTGTAATCACAATTACTTGCTTATCTAACCAAACAAAGTCATTTGAATATTTTCCTGTATAAATGAAATTTGTTTTATTTCCTCAGTACTTGTATCCGTTGACTTAGTGACCGTAAAGAGTTGCGTTTCTTCATACCTTGAAGCCACCACGATTTGTACGTTGTCTGCATGCTGCTTAAATAATTCATGCACCAGCTGCGGACAATTGTTATGTTTAGATAAATGAGACAATAGCAGGTGACTCATAAAAGGTGGCTTGTGCTGCAGGAAAAGTTCCAGCGCCTGCGCATTGGAAATATGTCCTTTGCCGCCACGTATGCGTTGCTTTAAAAATATCGGATAGCCGCCTTCGTCCAACATCTTTTCGTCGTAATTGGTTTCTAAAAAACAGGCGTGGCATTGCCTGAAATAATGTATCACGCGCTCACACACCTTGCCGATATCCGTAATCACACCTACTTTGATATCCTTACAGGCAACCATAAAACTAAACGGATCAATGGCATCGTGGTGTTTTACAAAAGGCGTAACGGAAAGGCTGCCTATTGCAATCGCTTCATCTGAAATGAATGTTTGCTGTAAACTTTTTTCAATATGAATTTTTGCGTGCCGGATAGTAGAAGGTGTAATGTATACCGGCAGCCTGTATTTTCTGGAAAGCACGGCTGCTCCGCTGATATGGTCGGTGTGTTCGTGCGAAACAAACAGCGCCTTTACTCTGTTCATGGACAAATTCAGTCGATCCATCCGTCTTTCAATTTCGCGGCACGAAATGCCTGCATCCACGAGTATAGCATCTTCCTCATTTCCTACATAGTAGCAATTTCCATTACTGCCGGAATTGAGAGAAGTGATAAAGAGTGCCATACTGCAAAGGAATTAAATTTGTGGTAGAAATGCATGCATGTGGAGAAAAATTATCCGGACAGCGAGCCGCACTTTATCGCGTTGTGCTCAACATAACCTTATTCTATCAATAAAAAATCCACTTACCTATTTCCTTGAACGTGATTTTTTTGCCTTGTATTAAAATTCCTACTCGGTAAATTTTAGCTGCTACATACACCATCCCTAATGAGGAAACTAATAAGATAAACATGGAAAGCAACTGTTCCCACCACGGCACCTGAAACGGTATGCGCGTTATCATAATAATTGGTGACGAAAACGGCAGCATCGAGCCCCAAAATGCCGCTCCGGAAAATGGTTGCTGCAAGGTGACAGACATCAGCACCATTGAAATAATAATTGGAATAGTTACCGGAAACGTAAACGACTGCGCATCGCTGTCGTCGGTCATGGCCGCACCGATAGCGGCAAACTGAGACGCATAAAAGAGGTATCCGAACATAAAATAAAACACAAAACTAAACAGCATTCTGCCTATAGACAAATCCTGGAATGCATTGGAAATATTCATCAGCAATTGTGTGCTTTCTGAGGCTTTTGCCAGCTGATTGCTTTGCTGCAGGGTTTGCATCGCCAGCATTTTATCACCCATAAACAAAGGCAGCAGCAGGTTGATGCCGAAGGTAAGAATGCCCCACAATAAAAATTGAGTAAGTCCAACCGCACCAATGCCGATTATCTTTCCAATCATCAGCTGGAACGGCTTAACGCTGGTGACCAGTACTTCGACAATGCGGTTTGTTTTTTCTTCCGTAACGCTGCGCATCACCATTGCACCATACACTATCAAAAATATGTAAATTAAAATACCGCAGGCATAGCCAAACAATCCGGCTATTTCAGAACTTCCTTTCTTTTTTTCGTCGTTTATAATTTTTTCAATAGCTATTTCTTTATCAAACATGGCTATCGTATCTACATTATAATTTCGCTGTACTAATGCACGGTTTCTGATTTCTTCTGAAAGATTTTTTTTAATATGGTCTTCCGTAATACTGCCTAATTCATTAGCAGAATAATAAGCAATACCCAACGGCTTATCCAGTTCAATTGCCGGAATATATAAAATACCATCGCAGTCAATATTTTGATAGATGTCTTTCAAAGAATCTATAGACTGCGGATTATTGCTTAAGTATTTGAAACGCAGATGCTCGCCAACATCCATGCCTCTAAATTTATCTTCAAACAAACCGCTTTCATCTTTTACAGCGATGGTGAGCTTTTCCTGTGCATTGGTGGCAATTTCGACCAAAGCAATTGTCATCAACCCAATTAAAACCGGCAATAAAATCGTGAGTAAAATAAACGACTTCTTGCGCACCCGTGTGGTGTATTCGCGCTGAATGATGTACCAGATTTTTTTCAAGTTTGAGTTACGATTTTTGAATTATTAATTATTATTTACGGATTGAATAAAAATCTCATGAATGGTAGGCAGGATTTCAATCATGCCGGAAATTTCAATATTGTTTTGTAATAAAATCTTAAGGATATCATTCGGCTTTTGATTTTCCCTTAGTTTAAAAATCAAATGCGAATGGGTTTGTTCTGTAATATCTGTTTGAGAAAGAACCGGCTCACTCAATGAAACAGGGATAAGGGTATCCACTTTTATCAGGTGCTGTTTGTATTGCTGTTTAATAGACTGTACATTTCCTGCGAGAATGATCTTGCCTTTATTGATCAGGAAAATATCTTCACAGATTTCCTCCACATTTTCCATCCGGTGCGTAGAAAAAATGATGGTGGTGCCCTTTTTATGCAATTCAAAAATCTCGTTTTTAATGAGCTCTGCATTTATCGGATCCAGTCCTGAAAAAGGTTCATCTAAAATCAATAAAGTGGGTTCGTGTAATACGGTAGCCACAAATTGAATTTTTTGCTGCATACCTTTTGACAACTCTTCAATTGTTTTATTGCGCCAGTTTTCAATATCCAGTTTTTGTAGCCAGAAATTAATTTTGTTTGTTGCCTGTTGTTTAGAGAAACCTCTGAGTTGTGCGAAATACATGAGTTGCTCGCCGACCTTCATTTTCTTATACAGGCCGCGTTCTTCCGGCATGTAGCCAATCTGGTTTTGATGTTCTTGCGACAATTTTTCTCCGTTGAAAAAAATCTGTCCGGTATCCGGAAAAAATATTTGCGTGATGTTGCGAATGAGTGTGGTTTTGCCGGCACCGTTAGGACCGAGCAATCCGTAGATTTTATTTTTTTCTAAAGACAGGCTTACATCATTCAATGCAAGATTTTGCTGAAATAATTTGGAGATATGTTGTACGTCGAGTAAAAACAAAACCGGAAATTTAGATGAAGTTATGCTGTAAATATAGGTAGTATTTAGGTAGTTATTATTACACTCTAAAACTAATTATGCTAAACTTTTTAAACTGCGACGGAGTTCCGTTAATGGAAAAATTTATCGAAGAAGCCTTTGTTTTTTTCTTTTTGTGCTGCAGGACTAAAGTTTTTGGAGTTTTTTAATTTCTCCAGCAACTCCGTTTCTTCGTGCGTTAAATCCTGTGGTGTAAATACCTGTACTTCTACAATCTGGTCGCCTTTACCGTAGCCGTTTAAGCTAGGAATGCCTTTACCCTGCAGACGGAATAATTTTCCGCTTTGCGTACCTTTCGGAATTTTTATTTTAGCGCTGCCGCCAATCGTTGGTACTTCAACTTGAGTACCTAAAGCCACTTCAGCAAAATTGAGGTACAGATGATATACCACATTGGTGTCTTCACGTTTCAATTCCGGATGCGGTGTCTCTTCGATATTGATTAATAAATCGCCCGGATAACCGCCACGCACGCCGGCATTTCCTTTGCCGTTCATAGACAACTGAATCCCTTCACTTACACCTGCAGGAATATCAATGCTAACTATTTCTTCGCCATACACTCTTCCTTCACCACGGCATTTAGTGCATTTATTGGTAATAATTTTGCCTTCGCCTTCACAGGTATGACAAGTAGCTGTTGTGGCCATTTGTCCTAAAAATGTCTGTGTCACTTTTCTTACCACACCACTTCCGTTACACGTATTACATGTCTGGTAAGAAGAGCTGTCTTTTGCTCCGATTCCGGAACACACATCACAAACGATGTGTTTTTTTACTTTAATTTTTTTCTGTGCGCCATTGGCAATTTCTTCCAAATCCATTTTCACTTTTACACGCAGGTTGCTGCCGCGTTGTCCGCGCCCTTTTTCTCTGCGTCTTCCGCCGCCGCCGCCAAAAAAGGATTCAAATGGATTGCCGTCGCCGCCGCCGCCGAAAATATCGCCGAACTGAGAGAAAATATCATCCATGTTCATGCCGCCCTGGCCGCCGCCGCCAAAACCGCCGGCTGCACCCTGATGACCAAAGCGGTCGTAACGAGCGCGCTTCTCATCATTACTTAAAATATCATATGCTTCTGCGGCTTCCTTAAATTTTTCTTCCGCAGCCTTATCTCCCGGATTTCTATCCGGATGGAATTGCAACGCCAGTTTACGGTACGCCTTTTTTATTTCGTCAGCGCTTGCACTCTTAGCAACACCTAATATTTCGTAATAATCTCGTTTCATTATTTTAATTTGAAAATTTGAAAATTTGAAAATCTGTCAATTAAATTATTCAGATTAAACTCTCAAATTATTTCTTTTTTTATTTAATTAAATTCATTGGGAAAGTTATTTCAAAGTGCCTCATCTTCAAATTTTCAAATTAGCACATTTTCAAATTATTTACCTACTACGACTTTTGCATATCTGATAATCGAATCATTTAATGTATAGCCGCTTTCCACTTCGTCGATAATTTTACCTTTAAGTTCATCGCTTGGTGCAGGTACTTCTGCAATGGCTTCATGATGTTCCACATTAAAGTCTGTTCCAACGCTTTCAATTACTTTTAATCCTTTGTTTTGAAGGGATTTTTGGAATTTTTCCTGAATTAGTTTTAATCCGCTGGCATAATTTTCTGAATTATTATCCAGGTCGTATGCTTTAGCAGCACGTTGGAAATCATCTAAAACCGGCAGCAAATCGCGGATAACATCCTGACCGGCAGTTTTTAACAATTCCAGACGCTCTTTTGCATTGCGTTTTTTGAAATTATCGAATTCGGCAAAAAGACGCAGATATTTATTTTTCTGCTCTTCCAGTTCGTTTTTAAGCACCGACAATTCGTCTTCTAAGACTGTTTCAGCAACATCAGTTGTCTCTTCTTCCTGACTTTCTGACTTATTTTGTGGCTCCTGCAGAACAGTATCGTCTGTTTGGCTTTTTTCAACAGTATCATTATCGGATAACATAGGTATAATTTTACATCCCTTAGACAAATAGTTTGCCAAAAGAATTATACGACAAATTGACACAAAAAGCGTCTATTTTGTCGTTTTAGATTTAGAAGTAGTAGATTTTGTTGTTTTCGACTTTGTAGCAGCGGTACTTCCGGTAAGTTTCTTTTTGACCAATTGTTCTATCAGCTGATGTGGCGGATTGATAGCCAGCACATAACCGGTTTCGTCTACCAAAACGGTTTGCGGAATAGATCGAATACCATATTTAGCAGCACCATCGGATGACCAGCCTTTTAGATCAGAAACATGATATGGCCAAACCAGTCCGTCTTGTTTGATAGCTTGTTTCCAGTTGGCTTCGTTTTGATCTAAGGAAACACTGTAAACAGTGAAACCTTTGACACCTTTTACCCATTTTTTACCCTGAAATTGGTTATATAAGGCCACTACGCCGGGATTATTTCTTCGGCATGGTCCGCACCAGGAAGCCCAGAAATCTATCAACACTATATTGCCTTTCAAAGAAGACAAGGAAATCTCTTTCCCATTCGGATCTTTGTAATTTAACTCGGTGGCTTTTGTGCCGACTGCAGGCATTTGCGCGTTTGCGGAAAACAATGCCGTCAATAGAACGATAGCTGTAAAAATAAACTTGTGAATGCTGTAAAATTATACCACAAAGATAGACAAATTCTGTGCCGAAATATTCAGCGATTAATAAAAGAGGTTCCAATTCTTACCTTAGAATGGAACCTCTTATTATTTTGATAAATTCTTTAACTTACTCTACTTCTACCGGTGTTTCAAGTGCTTTTACATATTCATCCGTAACAGTGGCATTGTGTTTTTCCACTAAAGGATTCATGACCTTAAACCAAAGTGGCGGAATTAATGCCAATGGAATCATCGCTAAATAGCCTGTTGGCATTTGCGGTGCATGTTCAAAATGTCGTAAAATCTGGTATTTTCTGCTTGGATTAAAATGATGATCGCTGTGACGGGTCAGTTCAAACAAAAATATTCTGCCTAACTCATGTCCTGAATTCCACGAATGATGTGGTTTTACTTTTTCATAAGAGCCATTAGCCAGTTGTTTTCTCATTAAACCATAGTGTTCTATATAATTTACTATTTCCAGCAACGTGAAACCGATAATGGACGATGCAATAAAACCAACTACTCCAACCCATCCAAACACGGCATAAATCGCTGCCACAAAAAGCACCTGTATAATCTGGAAGCGCAGCATTTCATTATGAATCGGATTCCAGAAATTCTGTTTCATCTTTTTTAATCGATGTGCCTCCAAATGCCAGGCCGACATCCAGGAACCGAAAACCGTTCTGGGCCAGAAAGCGTAAAATGATTCATTTAATCTGGAAGTTGCCGGATCCAGCGGTGTAGAAACATTTTTATGGTGACCTCGATTGTGTTCTATATAAAAGTGCATATACAAAGTACTCATCAATAACAGTTTCGACATAAACTGTTCGTATTTTTTAGTCCGGTGACCCAATTCATGTGCCACATTGATACCTAATGCACCGCAGGCTAAACCCATTGCGGTAGTAATTCCAACCCATTCATACCATTGCAGCTGCTTTGTCGTAATGGTCCATAAATACAATCCTAAAATGATGTACTGTAACGGAACCATCGAGTAGATTACCAAATCATAGTAAATATCTTTGCGCTCCACAGCTTCTTCTTCTGCCGTAAAGTTTTCAGCTGTGCCTGTAAAAATAAATTCCATTGCAGGAATAAATCCGTAGACAAACGCAAACGCAAAAAATGACCAGTATCCCAGGTAATAAAAAGAAACAAACATGATAGCCGGCAAAACGATAACCGGTGTAAAATATTTATACCTTCTCCAAAGTTTATGCAGCTTTGTCATTTCACTTTGCTGTGCCGCGTGATTATTTAATTGCATCGTACTCATACTTCCATTTTTTAATTAGAAAATCAATTACATCAAATTTAAAAAATAAATTTCAATAAATCAAACTATTTTAACATTTTTAGTTTAATTTTACAGCCGTAAGTGATGTTTAATTAACATAAGTAAAGCAATTATGGGCAGAAATGCAGTTAAGAAGGAAAGAAATGCAAATCCCAAAAAAAGGGATTTATACATTTTAAAGCTGACGGAAACATTTAAAAAACACGGCTTAAAGAAATTTACAATGGATAGTATAGCTGCCGAACTGAACGTTAGCAAAGCGACGCTTTACCACTATTTTAGCTCTAAAGACGAAATGGTAGAAATTTGCTTGATGAATGTTATTGGACAATTGGGAAATTTTGAAAGCATCACAAAAGACACTTCTATTTCATTTGAAACGAGATTTTATAGAATATTGGAATTATTTTCCGGCACCTTCACGGATATCTCCAATCTGTTTCTGGCAGATTTGCAGGATGACTATCCACAACTCTGGAAGCAGGTTCAATTATTTATTGAATACGTGACGCAGGTGCTGACAGATTTCTATAATGATGGAAAAAAAGAAGGAATTTTCTCAGACATACACACCTCTATTTTAGTAATGAGCGACCGCATGTTTTTCAATGCAATATCTGATGTAGAATTTATGAAAAAAAACAATATCACCTTGCGTACCGCATTCGACGAATATTTCAGGATGAAGTGCTTTGGTTTTATAAAACAATAACTAAATTTTTAAAACACATAGAAACATAGAATTCTATGTGAATAGAAGATTTTCTGTTACGTCTAAAGTGAGTATTATACTGACCGTTTAATTCTCTATACCGGATTTGCATAGTGAAACAAAGAAAAGAATAAATTCTTTTCTAAGAAAACTATGTGCCTATGTGTTTAAAATAATAGAGAAACTTGCTGAAAACCGTTCACCTGTTTTTATTTTTTTGCAAGTATTCGTATTCAGTGCATTGGTGACAGCCGTCATGGGTTCTATGCACACATATGGTTTTTCAGGATTGGCTGGTGCATAAATTTGCGCGAATGGAAAATTTTCATCGAATACAATATGGATTTTGTCGAAAGCAAAAACAGCCTGTTTATTTTCATTTAATTTTAAATCCTGAAAGCCATCGTCAAAAGAAACATTTTCTAAAGAGACTTTATCTTCAATAAAATTCCATTTATTTTCTTTTGGAAATAACTTTCCCGTCGGAATCATACTATCATTTACTTCTATGGTATTTTCTGACGAAACGATCAGTTTCGCATCTAACTCCTTCCTTAAAAAATAAGGATGAAATCCAAAACTGACAGGCATTTCCTGCTCGTCTTCATTCAGAATAGTGGTTTCGATTGTCAACTCATTATTCCGCAACTCGTGTTTAATTTGAATGGTATGTTTAAAAGGGAAAATGGATAAAAAAGCAGCATCGTCAAAAACAAGCTCCGCCACATGATGACAGGAATGTTCATCATCGTAAACTTCAATAGTTTTCCATTGATCTGATTTTAACAACAAACCGTGCAGTGGCAAATTATTTCCGTCTCGATATAACAAATGCGTGTATTCTTTGGGAAAATCACGTCGTACGTTGTCCACCTGAATACATTCACTTTCTAAACGATTTGCCCAAGGGTGCATAAATGGATTGCCGGCTAACTTTGCATTGCTTTTATAGTCTTCTAAGGAAAAAGGAAAATATAAACGTTCCTCATTGTCTTTTAACGAAAAGAGCGTATTGCCAGTATTTACTGCTATACTGGCTGAAATGATTTCATTTTTCAATTCAATGATTTCAAAATTACCTTTGTGGTATTGTTGTGCATAATGTTTCATAGTTAATTCACTGCTTGTAATTCCAACGTATCAGTATAGAGTAAAAAAGCTGAAATTTTATGTGTAAAAATGGTTGAATAAGCTTCTTTGTACTTCTTTACTTGTTTCATATGAGCTGCTTCTTTGGTGCCGGTTTTATAATCTATAATGACACATTCGTCCTGGCTGAGTAAAATTCTGTCGGCACGCAACAACTCCGTTTTATAAAATAAATTACGTTCATTAATTTGCTGCCATTTTGCATCAAACCAATGCTGTTTTTCAAACACCTCCACAATTTTCTGAATGGCATCTGTATATAGTTCAACATCTTCCGTAACGGTAGTGGCAATGGCTTTTTTAATTTGATCGGGTTGTTTTATTTTGGAAAGAATATCATGCAAAATAGTTCCTTTGGTTTGTGCCTCGTTGTATTCTTTTTTGACTGCCAGTGCTAATTTTAATTTAAAATCGTGGTATTGGGTCGGCTGTAGAGCCAGCAATTGCAAGTCATTTTCGTTGTCTTTATCAGTAAACACAGAAAGCTTACCGTATGAAAATTCATTTGTATTGATTTTACTGTCTTTCAATTCCAGTTTCGGTAATAGTTGAGTCAACAGTCTGCCTGCCGTTTGAGGAAGCAAGTCATCTTTTTTATCTTTTTCCACTGCTGACAGAATATACAACTGTTCTTCTGCTCTGGTAAAAGCAACATACAATAAATTCACGTTATCGATATAGTTTAATTCTATTTCCTTTTTGTATTCCGTTTCAAACAAACTGCTTTCTAACTTCTTAGTCATTTCTACAGGAATAATATTCAGCTGGTTAAACGGAGGCACATCACTTTTTACCCAAATGGTAGATTCGGATTTAGGCTTCATGCTCCAGCTTACATACGGCACAATCACCACCGGAAACTGCAAGCCTTTAGATTTGTGTATGGTATAAATTTTTACCGCATTCAATCCTTCCGGCGGAATGATGGAAAGCTTATGTTTTTGTTCGTTCCAGTAGTCTAAAAACTCACGTGTGGATGTAGAATAATTCTGTACATACTTGTAAACTATATCCTGAAAACGCAAGATATAATTATCTGTTTGCGCATCCAAATCCAACGCATTCAACAACCTGAAAGTGAGTTCATTTAGCGCAACGGAAGATAATTGTTCAGTGTTCTTCTTCTGCAGCAATTCAATTTTTTGTTCAAAGAAATATGCATTTACTTTTGCCTTGCTTAAATACTGTTCGATATTATCCAGCTGCAAAAACTGTGCATATAAATAGTTTAATTTTACTGCATAAAAATCTTCATCATGATGAACGATATACTCTAACGCTGCAATCAGTAATTTTACTGACAACTGATTCTGCAACAATAATGACTCGGCAGAAACCACCGGAATCTGATTTTGCTGCAAATAATTGGCAACGGCAGCACCATGCATGTTATTACGCGTCAACACGGCTATATCGCTGTATTTTTTAGTGTTTTCTACTGACTTGACGATTTGCAAAACTTCTGCCAGCTGTACATCTTCTTCATCGTTTTTCTCTAACCATTTACACTGTACAAATCCTGTTTTATCTGTTTTCACCACTTTTTGTTCCACATCAGACAACACATTTTTAAACAACGCATTCTGGAGCGGAATTTCATTTTTTATGGTGGCAAAAAAGGCATTATTAAATTCAACAATTTCTTTAGCGCTTCTGTAATTCTCTTTCAGGGAAACGTCTGTCCTACCGGCCCAGTGATACGTTAAATCTGCTGCAATGCCATCGATAATTAATTCCATTTTTCCACCGCGCCATCTGTAAATACTTTGTTTCGGATCACCAACAATCAGCACCAAACCATTTACCTGCTGCAAAATCTCCAACAACAACGGCAGCATTCCTTTCCATTGTAAACCCGATGTATCCTGAAACTCATCCAGCAGAATATACTTTAAAAAACTCGCTGACTTTTCAAAGATAAAGGGCACTTCTTCGTGCTGCGCAATCAAGCTGACAATCTGATTCGTATCAGAAATCAAAATCAAATTTTTGTCCGATTTATATTCCTTTATTTTAGCATTAATAAACTCCAGCAAAGCGAGCGAATAAATATTTTTGAGTACTATTTCCGCAGCATTGTATTGTTTCTGATATTGCTCTTTATGTTCTAAAACTTCCTGTATATAATAGAGAATGTAGTTATTCCAGGCAGTTTCCAATTGCGTCGAAAGTACTTCGTCTTTTGCAGTTGCTTTTGAAAACAATGCCTCGCCGCTCAACATTTTCTGTACATACGAATTCGCCTCGGGTTCGTACTTTTTTGCAGAATTAATAAATGATTGCACACTTCTATTTCCCTGAAAAAAAAAGCTCAAATCTACAGCATCGGCTTTCAGCTGTGTGAGTACTTTCTTTGTTAAATCATCTAATCTTTTTCTGTAACTATATACAATTTGCTTTAATTCGGTCAATGATGTTTTATAAGACTCTATATCAAACCGCTGATTGTTCGACGATGCCAGTAACTGATAATCTTCACTCAGTAATTGCCGCGCCAATTTTGCAATATTTTTTTCAATTTTCCAGCTCTTATCTTCTTCTATCAAATCAACTACATATTCTTCTATCCATTTCGAAAAGGTATCTTTATCTGTTTTATATTCCTTCAGCATCGCCAGCACCGCTTGCTGAATTACCAAATCGGTATCTAGTTCAACTTCCATTCCAATTGGCAAATCCAGTTCTTTGGCAAACGAACGAATGATGCTTTGAAAAAAACTATCTATGGTTGAAATATTAAAATTTGAATAATCATGTAAAATCAATTGCAATGCAATGTGAACGTTTTTATCAAAATAATCACTTATATCAATATTTTTTGTTTGTTTGATTTCTTCGATAATGGAATTTCTGAGTACAGCAATTTTCTCTTCTTTTTTTTCTAAGGAACTCAGATATTCGATGATTCGGGTTTTCATTTCAGCAGTAGCTTTCTTGGTAAAAGTTACTGCGAGAATTTTATTATAGTCATACGGATTCAGAATGACCAGCTTCAGGTATTCCTTTGCCAGCGTATAGGTCTTTCCTGAACCGGCAGAAGCCTTGTATAAAATTAAATCTGATAATTCTTTCATAATTGATTGCACAACGAATTTAATTTTTTAATTTTGAAATTCACATTTTATATAAGGCGTGTCGTATACCCGAATTTTTGATATCATAGAACATCAGCTTAACGTTTGTCCGTTGGACAAGTGTTTATCGAGAAGGGAAGATAAAAAAACCTGGACCAGCTGTTCCACGCAGGAATTTATTTCTACAGCAACAAAATTAAGTCAAGGACTTTTAAAACTTGGTTTGCAGAAAGGCGATAAAATTGCCATCATCTCCACGACGAACCGACCCGAATGGCATTTTACCGATCTGGCGTGTATGCAAATTGGCGTGGTTGATATTCCTGTTTATCCAACGATCAGCAGTAAAGAGTATGAATTTATCTTCAACCATGCGGAAGTAAAATATATTTTTGTTTCTGACAAACTCATGTTTCGCAAAATTTCACAGATACTTCCGAATGTTCCGAGCCTGAAAGAGGTGTACAGTTTTGATGAAGTGGAAAATGTAAAGCATTGGAAAGAATTACTGACAGATGATGTGGAAATATCTAAACAGGTGTCAGACATAAAAAAAGCTATTCAGCCAAATGATCTGGCAACAATTATTTACACATCCGGAACCACAGGTACACCCAAAGGTGTAATGTTGTCTCACCACAATATTGTCTCTAATGTTAAAGATTGCCTGGCTGCAATCCCGGTTGGTAAAAATGAAATAGTACTTAGCTTTCTGCCCTTAAGTCATGTATTTGAACGCACTATCAACTATGTTTATTTTGCAGGATGTGTTTCTGTTTATTTTGCTGATGGATTAGAAAGCATTTCCGAGCACCTTCAAGACATAAAACCGCATTATTTTACAACTGTTCCGCGATTACTGGAAAGAGTGTACGAGAAAATTATAAAAAAAGGACAAGCACTTACCGGCCTTAAAAAACAACTGTTTTTCTGGTCGCTGAAACAGGCTATGGAAAATGAACTGGGTCAACCGAAATCATTTTCGCAATCATCCAATTTGTTGGTCGCAAATAAATTAGTATTTAGCAAATGGCGTGAAGCTTTGGGTGGCAGAATAAAAGCAATCATATGCGGTTCGGCACCGTTGCAACCTAGACTAGCCACCATATTTACCAATGCTAATATTCCTGTTCTGGAAGGCTATGGTTTAACGGAATGCTCGCCGGTGGTAAGTGTAGTTCCGTTCAGGCAGAAAGATTTCCGTGCCGGTTGTGTTGGAAAACTACTGTCGAGTGTACAGGCAAAAATAGAAGCAGACGGTGAAATTCTGATTAAAGCGCCGAGTGTTATGATGGGATATTATAAAAATCCGGATGAAACGGCAAAAATGTTTACGGAGGATGGGTGGCTGTTAACCGGTGATATTGGTGAATTTACTGCTGACGGTTTCCTGAAAATAACTGACCGGAAGAAAGAACTGTTTAAAACATCCGGTGGGAAATATGTGGCACCGGCACCCATCGAAAATAAACTAAAAGAATCGATTTATATAGACCAGATTGCCCTGGAAGGTGACGGTGAAAAATACATTTCGGCCCTGATAATTCCTGATTTTGAAAACCTGAAAGAATGGTGTTCAAAAAAAGAAATCTCAACTATTTCTAATCCTGATTTGTTAAACAACCCACAGGTAAAACAGTTTTACAAAGAAATAATTACAGAATTTAATGTTAACTTTGGAAAAGTTGAACAAATTAAGCAATTTGAACTTTTAGCAGATATGTGGACAGTTGAAAATGGACTTCTTACCGCAACCATGAAACTCAAAAGGAAAGTAATAAAAGAGCGATATAAAGACATTATTGATACATTTTACAATAAAATTTCGTAGAAATGGAAGTTAAAAGATTATTTGACGTATTACATTATCAAAAAGAAAATTATCCGCAGCAAGCAGCATTAGCCACGATGAAAGATGGCAGCTGGTGGACTGTAAGTACTGATGAATTAATCAGTATGTCTGATAACATGAGTTTGGGTTTACTGAAACTTGGTATACAGAAAGGTGATAAAGTTGCTGTTGTCACCACTGCCAACAGAACGGAATGGAATATCTGTGACCAGGGCATCGGCCAGATTGGTGCTATCAATGTACCTTTATATCCAACCATTAGTGAAAAAGACTACGAATATATCCTGAATCATGCAGAAGCAAAAATCTGTATTGTTTCCGATGCAAAATTATACGAAAAAGTAAAAAATCTGGTCGCGTCTGTTCCTTCATTACAAGAAGTATATACGTTTGATCAGGTAGAAGGAGCTAAAAACTACGACGAAATTATAAAACTGGGCGAAGGTGGTGATGTTGCACAGGTAAAAGCCATCTCAGACACTATCGATCCGAATGCGCTGGCTACTTTAATCTACACATCCGGAACAACGGGAACACCTAAAGGTGTTATGTTGTCTCACAGCAACATTGTTTCTAACGTATTGACGGTTCGTGCAGAATTGCCTTTAGAAGCAGGACAGACAGCACTGAGTTTTTTACCATTATGCCATATTTTTGAAAGAATGGTGATTTACACCTACTTACATGCCGGAGCAAATGTTTACTACTCGGATATTGATACGTTAAAAGACAAATTAGGTACGGTGCGTCCGCATTTCTTCACTACGGTTCCGCGTTTACTGGAAAAAGTATACGAAGGCATCGTAAATAAAGGATTGGCGCTGACTGGTATTAAAAAGAAATTATTTTTCTGGGCTCTGGAGCTGGCAGACAAATATGATTACGACCAAAAACCATCTTTTGCTTTCAAAATAGCCGACAAATTAATCTTTTCCAAATGGCGGGAAGGCTTAGGTGGCAGAATTCTGGGTATAGTAACAGGCTCAGCAGCTTGTCCGCTGAAAATGGCTCGTGTATTCTCTGCTGCCGGTATTCCGATTCGCGAAGGATATGGTTTAACGGAAACATCACCGGTGCTAACATTCAATCGCTTTGTAGAAGGTGGCGCCATGCTGGGTACGGTAGGTATGCCCATAAAAGACGTGGAAATCAAGATAGCAGAAGATGGCGAGATTCTGGCAAAAGGACCCAATATCATGCAAGGCTATTACAAAGAACCTGAAAAAACCAGAGAAGTGTTAACCGAAGACGGATGGTTCAGCACCGGCGACGTTGGTACATTTGTAACAAATAATGCAGGCAATAAATTCCTGAAAATTACAGACCGTAAGAAAGAATTATTAAAAACATCCGGTGGTAAATACGTGGCACCGGCTCCTATTGAAAGTAAATGCAGAGAAAATTTCTTCATCGAACAAATTATGGTGGTCGGCGAAAGTAAAAAATTTGTATCAGCCGTGATCGTTCCTGCATTTCCGGTATTGGAACAATGGGCTGCAGAAAACGGCATCACCTTCACATACAGATCTGATTTGGTTGCCAATCCAAAAGTACTGGCAAAATACCAGGGGATTATCGACGAAATAAATCCGAACTTCAGCCATATTGAACAAATTAAAAAGTTCAAATTGCTGTTGAATGAATGGACGGCAGAATCAGGTGAACTTACGCCAACGATGAAGCTGAAACGCAAAGTTATCAATGAAAGATATACCAAAGAAATAGAGTCGATTTATAACGACTAATCCATTTATATAAAATTTTAACAAACGAGTCATTTTATGGCTCGTTTTTTGTTTTATATTTGACGCATGAATGTTACAAAGATTTTACTGTTGATTTTCACTTCATCCTGTTTTACTGTTTATAGTCAGGATAGCGTATCTGCTTACCAGCTTCAAAAAGATATTTTCAAAGACTTTGAAGCCTCCAAATTATTTCACATACAGAAGCTTATTGACTCTGTAGGAATTGCCGCACCTCTTGAAAACGAAATTCTGGCAAGACATGTTGCCTTCGTATCCAGCTATAATCCGGAACATCGACAACCCAACTATGTGACACATGTCATTCTAAAAGACATCCTGTACGGAAACCAGACACGCAGTAATGATTTTCGCCCTGATCCGTTTATTAAGAAAAACATGTCGGACTCCACTGATTACTGGAACAGCGGTTATGACAGAGGACACCTCGCTGCGTCTGCAGATTTTAAATGGAACCGAAAGGCGTTAAGCGAATCGTATTTTTATTCCAACATCATACCGCAACATCCGCAGTTAAATCAAGGTGCTTGGAACAAATTGGAAATGCAGGTGCGCGAATGGGCAATCGAAAATTCTGAATTAATTGTAGTCACAGGACCTGTTTTGCATAGTAATTTACCAAAGCTGCCGCAAGGATCTTTTAAGGTTTCCATTCCTGAGTATATCTACAAAATAGTGCTGGATTATTATCCGCCTCAATATAAAGCCATTGCTTTTTTATATCCAAACAAAAGCGTTCCATATGAATTGGAGAAACATGCAGTCTCTATTGATAGCTTAGAAAAATTAACCGGTATTGATTTTTTTCCAAAACTGATAGATAGTCTTGAAAATATACTGGAAAACCAGACAAATATTTCAGACTTTGATGCCGATTATTTTGAGCAACTGAAAGCATCTCAGTTCACACCGAAAGAATTTGGCAAGGGCAAAATAAACACGGTACAGGCAAGAGAGTACATCGGAAAAGAAGCCTGTGTTTGCGGCAAAGTTGTCAGCACTAAATTTAACGAAAACGGAAAAACCAATCCCACCTATATCAACCTGGATAAAAAATACCCGGAACAAGTATTTACACTGATGATTTTTGGACAGGACAGGTCTAATTTTTCCTACAAACCTGAAGAATTTCTTCAGGGAAAAACAATTTGTGTAAAAGGAAAAGTAACGGAATACAAAGGAACTCCGCAAATCATCGCCAATAAAGAAAAACAAGTGGAAGTCGTTGAAAAATAATGAACTGCATTTTTTTCCTATGTGGTATTTTTATTTACCTTTAATCAAATTCTAAATCTGATAACAGTTTAAAACCACTGATTTTATGAAAAAACAATTCCTGATTTTATTTCTGTCTGTTCTTACCTGTGCCGTATCATCGGCGCAAGTATCATATGAATGGACCACAGAAACCAGTAATAACTACACGTATAAATTTGTAAAAAACGATCCGTTCAAAACGAGATTTTATACCTTAAAAAACGGACTGACCGTCATTCTCGGAATCAACAAGGCAGAACCGAGATTACAAACTATTATCGCCACTAAAGCAGGCAGCAATACCGATCCGGCCAACCACACCGGTCTGGCACATTATCTGGAGCATATGTTGTTCAAAGGCACTGACAAATTCGGATCGCTGGACTGGGAAAAAGAAAAACCTTACATCGATAAGATTGATGAATTGTACGAACAATACAACTCCACTAAAGACGAAACCAAACGCACTCAAATATATAAAGCCATCGATTCTGTGAGTGGTATTGCCGCAAAATATGCGATTGCCAACGAATATGATAAGCTGATGAGTACCATTGGTGCCAAAGGAACCAATGCTTTCACCTGGTACGAACAAACCGCTTACGTGAACGACATTCCATCCAACCAGATTGACCGTTGGTTAACGGTGGAAGCAGAACGTTTCCGAAATCCGGTTTTCAGATTATTCCATACAGAACTGGAAGCTGTCTATGAAGAGAAAAATCGCTCGCTGGATAACGATGACTGGAAAGCCGCAGAATTATTACTCGCTAATTTATTTCCTACTCATAATTACGGACAACAAACTACCATCGGAACAATTGAACATTTAAAAAATCCGTCGCTGAAAGAAATCAGAAAATACTATGATAAGTACTATGTGCCAAACAATATGTGTATGATTCTGGTGGGCGACTTTGAACCCGATGCCGTGATAAAATCTGTAGATGAAAAATTCGGAAGCTTCGCACCTAAAGAAGTGACACCTTATAACGCACCTGTAGAAGCACCGATAACAGCACCAATAGAGAAAACAGTGTACGGACCCAAAGATGAATGGGTTTCCATCGCGTACAGATTTCCCGGCGCAAAAACTAAAGAAGCAAATCTGCTTCAGTTTGCCGACAGAATTCTCGCTAACGGAACGGCTGGTTTATTAGACATTAACCTGATGCAGAAACAAAAAGTACTGGATGCCGTATCCTACGCACAAACGATGAAAGACTACAGCATGTATGAACTGGATGGCAAACCAAAAGAAGGACAATCTCTGGAAGAAGTAAAGAAATTAATGCTGAATGAAATTGAAAATCTGAAAAAAGGAAATTTTGACGATGCGCTGATTCAGGCAGTAAAAAACAACTTCGAAAAAGAAAAACTGCAGAAAATGGAACGCAACAGCGACAGAGCGTTCAACCTGCTGGATGGTTTTATAAAAGAAGTAAACTGGAACGATGAGCTGGCTTTCTACGAAGAAATAAAAAGCTATAGCAAGAGCGACATCATTGCCTTTGCCAATAAATGGTTTGGTGAAAATTATGTTGTCATCTATAAAAAAACGGGAAAAGATACGTCTATTTTAAAAGTAGAAAAACCGCAAATTCATGAAGTAGAAGTTAACAGAAACGCACAGTCTGATTTTGTTAAACAACTGACTGACATGAAAACGGAACCTGTAAAACCTGTTTTCTTAGATTTCAAAAAAGATATCCAGCAAGCTTTGTCGAATAAAATGCCGGTGATTATTTCACCGAATAAAGACAACCAGCTATTCTCTCTGTATTACCATTTTGACATGGGCAGCAATCATATCAAAAAATTGCCGGTGGCACTGGAATATCTGAAATACCTGAGCACTAACCGATATTCTGCGGAAGAAATAAACAAAGAATTTTATAAATACGCATCCAGCTTTAACATCAGTTCTGACAGCCGTTCCACATCTGTGCAACTGAACGGATTGAACAGCAACTTAGCAAAATCTATAGAACTACTCGAACATCTGTTAACAGATTGCCAACCAGACCAAAACAAACTGGAAGACTTTATTAATGATTATATCAGGAACAGAGAAAATGACAAACTGGAAAAATTCAAAATCATGGCCGGTTTGCAGCAAATTGCCATGTACGGATTAAAAAATCCGTTTAACTATAAACTGTCGAATGAAGAACTGAAGAAACTGACCGCAGAAGAACTGGTCACTTTATTAAGAAATCTCACAAAATATCCGCACAAAATTTTATACTACGGACCGGAAGATAAACAGCAACTGGTGTCAACCTTATCCATGTATCACAAAACCGGTTTACAAACTAAAATCATACCATCCGGCTTTCCGTTTACCTTTAGAAAGACAACACAGAAAGAAGTAAACATTGCCGATTACGACATGGTACAGACAGAAATTACCTGGAACAGAAATTCTACTTTATTCAATGCCGTAAACATTCCTGTAGTCAATTTATTCAATGAATATTTTGGCGGCGGCATGTCAGGTGTTGTATTCCAGACAATACGGGAATCTAAAGCACTCGCCTATTCCACCTACGCATTTTATGGCACTGCCTATAAGAAAAATGAACCGAACACCATGAAAGCCTACGTCGGCTGTCAGGCAGATAAAATGAGTGAAGCCATTGCAGGTATGGAAGAATTGCTGGATTCCTTACCCTATTCTGAAAAACTATTTTCCGTAACTAAATCTTCATTGAAGAATAATTATGCCACCTCCAGAATTATTAAAGAACAAATTTTATTCAATTTTCTGAATGCACAACGCCTTGGCATCAGCTACGACACGCGTGCAAAAACCTATCAGATGCTGGATAAATTCAACTTTGACGACCTGAAAGCATTCCACCAGAAAATGATTGCTAAAAAACCTTACACACTCAGCATAATCGGCAACGAGAAAAAAATCCTGTCGAATGATTTGAGCAAATACAACAAAGTAACTAAATACACACTCGAGCAGATTTTCGGGTATTAATAAGAAGATACAACTTTTGGAAAGACAGGTAAATTACTACCTGTCTTTTTTAGTTGGCAATATTTAAAATTGTATTTTTAGTCCGATGAAATTTACACTGACGGCGCTCATTATCCTGCTCATTGCATTGCTTGCCTTGGGTTGGCTGTATGGCTATCCGGATATGTTGCAGCTGCTGCCGCAAGGCTCGCACCTGTGGCGGCAAGCTGACAGCTATGCAATGACGCAGAATTATCATCAATACGGATTGCCATTCCTGCAGCCGGAAACATATAATCTGCAGTCTGCGCAAGGCAAAGTTGCCGGCGAATTTCCGCTTTTTTATTTTATCGCAGCACAATGTAAAAACACTGCACTTGCACTTCGCGTGTTGCACACCGGCACATTCTTTTCCGGAATCATTGCCATCTATTTCATTTCCTTTTATTTTTTACAACGCAGGTTTCTTTCTGTTTTATGTACGCTGTTTATGTGTACTTCTCCGTTACTGATCTTTTACGGCAATAATTTTTTAAGTGATGTTCCGGCATTAAGTATGGCATTGGTGGGTTGGGCATTTTTTTTATATGCATACCAAAAAGAGCAATTGTGGTGGCTGAGTATTGGCTTTTGTTGTTTCACCCTCGCTGGTTTATTAAAGGCAAGTGAACTCATAAATCTGGCAATGCTTACCTTATTTCTTTTTCAGCAGCGCAATAAAAAATCCATCTTTAAGTGGTCGCTAATCTGGATGGTTATTAGTGGTCTTTTTATTTTTATTTGGTATGCTTATGCAAAGCAGTATAACCGCGAACATCACGATACCTACTATTTTTTGAGTGTGTCGCCGGTTTGGAAATTAACTGCTTACGAAATCGGCTTAGGTTTATGGCGGATGATTGTCTCACTAAGCAGAAATTATTTTTGGCATCCTGCATCTGTAGTTTTACTGATGGCTGCTTTTTACATGCTGAGACATCGTAAAAAATTAGATACGGAATTGCGTGTGTTGATTGCTTCAGGAATGCTGTTAACGATCTTGTATATTTTATTGTTTTACCAGAAAATGATCGGACATGAATACTATTATGTGCCATTCTTCATTTTTATTTTATTTGCGTTGATTGGCATCTTAAAAACTTACAATTTCTTTCATGCGGAAAACGTATTTACACATACGGCACTTTTCTTATTCTTACTGCTGAATATCTATTTTTGTAAATCTTTTGTCAGTCAAAAATTATCAGACAACTTGTATAATGGCAATATGGCATCTTTGGAAATGCAGCAATTTCTGACACAACACGGCGTTTCAGAGAAAAGTATTTTACTTTCCATACCGGACGATTCACCCAACAAAACATTGTCACTGCTGAAACGAAAAGGCTATACCGAATTCAATGAGTATCCGAAAGTGCTCAGGCAGCAACAGGCAGATTTTCTCGTTTTGGGAAATGATAAATGGAAACAGAGAATTCTATTGCA
>JBIKPT010000226.1:0-3787 GCA_044357355.1 Chitinophagales bacterium | reverse complement strand
ATCCTTCTTTTGTATTTGACGTAAAAGAACTTTCGGAAATACAATTTTACACAGAGGTGGATGACGAACGTTATTATGTAGGAGCCACCGGCTTTAATATGGTGCAATTGCTGGAAAAAAATAACGTTCCGTATAAAGATAATTTTTTCAGTTATGCATCTTTGCCACTGGATTTACAGCTGAAGTATTTTTATAAAATTAAATAAGCTGAATAAATTATCTGATGAAAAAACTGTTTTCTAAAAAACTATTTTTCCGGTTTTATATTCCGGTTTCATTGCTTGTTCTTGTTTTTACTTTTTACTGTTCTTGTCGTGTAGAAAAGAATGCAAAAGGTAAATTGTATGCCGATGTTTCCGAGATACCTTACAATAAAGTTGGCTTGTTGTTAGGCACCTGTAAAACGATGGATGATCGGGTTACGATAAATCCATTCTGGCAATTCCGGTTAGACGCAGCGTATGCTTTATGGAAAGCAAAAAAGATAGACCGCATATTAATTTCAGGAGACAATGGCTGGCACGGCTACAACGAGCCGCAGGATTTTATGGATGAATTTATTGCAATGGGAATTCCGGATTCTTGCCTGGTTTGCGATTTTGCCGGATTTCGCACACATGATTCTGTGATTCGAAGTAAAAAAATATTTGGTCAAAAAAAAGTAACCATCATTTCTCAGGAGTTTCATAATGAACGTGCGTTATTTATTGCACGAAAATATGATTTGGAAGCCGTTGGATTTAATGCAAATGATGTCAGCTTCAGAAGTGGTTTGTATACTTTTTTCAGAGAAAAAGCCGCACGGGTTTTGTTGTTCCTCGATTTATATGTGCTCGATACACAACCGCATTTTTTAGGTAAGAAAATTTCAATAAAATAATCAGGGATTTTTCTTCAGGATATCCAGTATTTCCAGCACATCTGCATCACCGACATGAAGTTTCGCTTTTTCATAAAACGGTTTTCTGCTTTCCAGCCGTTCGTCATAAAATACTTTTAATTCATCTTCTGATAGTCCTGCAATAAGAGGTCTTTTATGTTGTCCTTTCAATAAGCGCCAGATTACTTTTTCTTTATTCCTGTTCAGATAAATAGTCAAGCCTTTTTCATTCATCACATCCATATTATCGAAAAAACAAGGCGCACCACCACCGGTGCTCACCACTAAATTTTGGTCGGTGTCCAATTCTTGTAAATAATGCTGTTCCAGTTTTCTGAAATAATCTTCACCTTTCTGTTCGAAAATTTCTTTGATACTCATTCCTTCTTTTTCTTCTATAAATTTGTCAATGTCGACATAATCGAAACCCAGCATTGGAGCCAGATTGCGTCCTACATATGATTTGCCGCAACCCATAAAGCCGATGAGAAAGATTAGCATGTAAATGATTTATTATTTATGAATTCAGATGTAAGAGTAGATAATAACGATAAATTTTTAACTGTATTTATTTTCCTATTCTAATTCTCGGATCGAGTACTGCATAGAGAATGTCTACGATGAAATTCATGACGATAAAAACAGAAGCTGTAAATAAAACAGTGCCCATTGCCACCGGAAAATCAAATTTTTGTAAAGCATCCACTGCAGTATAGCCAAGACCTTTGATGTCAAAAATTACTTCTACAAAGAAGGCACCGGCCAGCAAAGAGGCAAACCAACCGGATACAGCCGTTACCACAGGATTGAGCGCATTTCGCAAGGCATGTTTAAACAATACGGCAATGCTGCTTAAGCCTTTTGCTTTAGCCGTTCTGATATAATCCTGAGACAATACATCGAGCATGGTGCTGCGCGTTAATTGAAATATGATACCGATTGGTCGGGAACCCAACGCAATAGCCGGCAAAATGAGATTTTTAAACATTAAAACTTCATTTCCGTAATCATCAATCATAGTAAGTCCGCCAGTTTGTTCCAGTCCTGTATATTGATGCAACAAAATACCAAACACAAATCCTAAGACAATTGCCGAAAAATAGGAAGGCACTGAGATGCCAAGAACCGATAACGACATCGCCAGATTGTCAAACCAACTATGCTGTTTCACCGCAGCTATGACACCTAAGAAAATACCGATAACACTTGCAATAAACATAGCGGCAAAAGCAAGAATAATAGTTTGAGGCAAAGCACGTTTCAAGATATCCAGTACATCTTCTTTCGTTTGATAAGAACGGCGCAGATATGGTGGTTTTATAACGAGTGCTTTTTCGCTGCTGACATTAAATAATTTTGTGTAGTGGTATTTCTCCTTTGAGGCATCATCATTGTAATGTAATGCAATAGGAGACAAGTCATTCACATAAAGCGCAAATTGCACATATTTTGGTTTATCCAAACCAAGTTCTTTATTGATAGCTTCTACAGATTCCACATCTGCACGTTGCCCTAAAGTGAGCCGTGCAGGATCCACCGGTAAAATATTGAACAATCCGAAGATGACAAACATGACACCAATGAGCACGAGTACGCCGTAAAAGAATTTATTGAGTATGAATTTGTACATAATAGCTGTAAGTAATAAGCTGTAAGATAATTACTTTATCACACTTTTTTTCAAATCCTCATAAGTTGTCAGCTCGTTGTAATGGTATTTGCCAACGATGATGCCTTTCTTCAGAATCAGCAAGCCCGGATTTGAACGCATAATCGTTTTCAACGGTGTAGCATCCGTATTATAAATTTCAAATGTTGCTTTTTGCTGTTCTTCATATTTTTTTACGTCATCAATCAGGCTGCCTGTCAGAATAAATGCATAGCGGTTGTCTTTTACTGAAGCGTCTGCGATTGTTTTAATTTTAGTAAAACCGGCATCGTTTATTTTCTTTAATTCCGGAATGATAATAAAGAAAATATACTCTTCTTCTTCAAAAAAGGAAGACGTATTGTCGCCGCCATTGGCATCTTTGATGGCAAAATCTTTCAGTTTCGGATCATCGCCTTTTTGGATCATCACATCTTTTCTGTCTACAAAAGTCCAGTTGTCCAGATCTTCCGGCCAGGTGCCTTTAAATTCTTTTACTTCACCACTGGCTTTGTTTTTGTAGATAAACGTATTTTCATATTTATATGGTTTTGCATTTGGCGGTAATTTTAAACCTTCAGGAATAGAAGAACCTACCAGGTAAGGTCTGAAATCTTTGATGGGTTCATAGTAAATATTTCTGTACGCAAAAGCGATGGCAGCCAATGTAAGCACACCTAATAAAATGCGATTCGGTAATTTACCGAATAACTCTTTGATGGATTTTTGTCCAATTAATATAATTACGATCAACACTGATAAAAATAAATCTTTGTAAAAAGACTGAATAGGTGCCAGTTTTAAGAAATCACCGAAGCAACCGCAATCTGTAACTTTTCCTGTTTTGGCAGAATAACCGGTAAGGAAAGTGAAGAAGGCAATTAATAAAATCAGGAACCATATAGTTGATTTTTTCCAGGTTCCCAAAATTAATGCAACACCCAAATAAATCTCAAAAATAATCATGAAGAAAGAAACGGCTAATGCATGTTCAATCGAGAATTTCCAGAGAAAAGCCAGCATAGGTGCCGATTTTTCGAATATCTCGAAATACTCTTCCATTTTAATGGCAGTTCCTGCAGGGTCAATGGCTTTTACTACGCCGGAAAACACAAACCATACGCCGACAAAATACCTCAGGAAATTAATCAGCAGATTGCTTTGCTTAAACAGGAATTTTCCAATTAACGTCATTACTACTGCAATCGCAGCAAACATTCCAATTAGTGTAATTAAATCCATATTCTTAGATGATTAGT
>JBIKPT010000225.1:0-3865 GCA_044357355.1 Chitinophagales bacterium | reverse complement strand
AGGATAAAGAATTAACCAAGAAATTAGACAAAGCGCTTAATTTAATAGACATCAAGCTTCTTGATCATATTATTATCTCTCCATTTGATGAATACCTCTCTCTAAAGGATGGAGGCATCTTCTAAACCTCAAAACAACAAATGACTTATCAGAAATGGTAGGTCATTTTTCATTTATTAATAATTTTAATTTTAAAACTATGAATTTTAATTTTCAAAGTACAGACATTGTACCATTCAATCAACCAGCTATTACAGATACAAATAAAGTAGCTAAAAGGCCATTTGTAGAAGCTAACACAGAAGAGGTAAGTTTATCTTTTCTAAAAAACAAATGCATAATTCCAGTATTCACTAAAGATAATGAAACTACACTTTCACATCAGGAATTTATAGATACTGCCTGGAATGCTGTAAAGAGCATATTTCCAAATGAGGTTATAGAAGAACCTGAGATAAGAGTCAGTCACCAAATTAAAGGTAGAACTCCTGACGCAATTTATATTCCAGTAAAGGATCTGCAAGAACATCAGAAGACAACCTATTATGAGCGTATGGCTTTCATCATTAGAATTCCATCTATTACAGAAACTATCAATGGCAATACTCTTGCATTGACAGTAGGAGGTGTTAGAGCGCTCAATACAGAAAATCTGTATAATAAAAAGACGTATGAGAAATTTAAAATTTTTATAGGGTTTCAAAATATGGTGTGCTGTAATTTGTGTGTATCTACAGATGGTTTCAAAGAGGAGTTAAAAGCTATGTCTGCTATTGATTTAGAAGATAAAATACTTCAACTTTTTACTTCCTATAACATGCACCGACACATTCACTCTATGGAGCAACTTACTGAATATTCTCTTTCAGAATCTCAGTTTGCGCAGTTAATAGGTAAAAGTAGATTATACAATTTCCTGCCTAAAAAAGAAAGGTTGTTGCTTCCTGAGTTACTCCTTACAGATGGTCATCTTACAACGGTTGCTAAAGACTATTATCAAGATGAAAGTTTCTGTAAAGATGAAAGCGGTGACATCAATCTATGGAATTTCTATAACCTACTAACAGGTTCCAATAAGTCTTCCTATTTAGATACGTTTCTTGATAGGGGTACTAACGCTTTTCATTTTACAGAAGGTGTATCTCATGCTCTTAATAATAGAAGTTCAAAGCATGCATGGTTCATTCAATAATACAATACAGAGGTTGGTGTAATAGCTAGCCTCTTTTTATAAATCTTAAATCTAATACAATGGAAATATTTATATATGTACTACTTTATATAGTACTGTGCTTTTTTGCAGGTCTTTTTATAATAACTTTTTGTTCTACAGAAAAAGTCAGCTCTTTCTCACTATTTGAAATTACAAAGTATGGTTTTTACTCTCTTTCATTTATTGTTATAATTATAGCTGCTGTAGTAATAACTCTTGCTAGATAATGAAGTGGAAGAATAAGAGGTTGGTCTTTGCATCAGCCTCTTATTTATATCTTTTTTAAATCTAATAAATCTTTTGGAGGAACTTCTAGAGCATTAGCAATCTTAACAAGAGTTCTAACAGTTGTATTTATCTCTGCCCTCTCTATTCTACCAATTTGGACTTTAGGAATATCACAATCATTAGCAAGTTGCTGTTGCGAAAGATCTTTCTTCTCCCTCAACTGCCTGATATGTATTCCTAAATTAGTTAAAAATGTATCCTCTGAAATATTCATATTCAAAGGTCATCACATTTCAATTTTATGATGGATACATATATGTGTCCATTTTTTATTATATTTGAAAAAGTTTTCAGTAAATATGAAAATTGCTAATAACACAAAAACCCTTTATCATGAAAAAACTTATTCTTATTTTAACTCTCTGCTCAGTTTTATTTAGCTGTAGCAATGGTGGTAATGCTAGCAATAGTGACACACCAACAACAAACATTCCTATTGGAACAACTATAAAACTTGAGGTATCTTCTTCAAGCGGAAACATAATTAATACTGTTTCATATAAAGATGCTCAACAAAATACTATTTATTTAAACAATGTCCCAAATAATTGGACTAAAACATTTCAAACAACAACAAATAATCAAAACATTTTGCTTACAGGTGCTGTACCTATTGGGGATAGTTTAACAGGAAATATATATATGTAAATGGAACCCTTGTGGAAACTTCAAATGGCACATCCATAGTAATGAATTATCCTTGATTAATTAATAAAAATACATTGTCATGAAAAAACTAATTCTCATATCTACATTAACCATGAAAAAACTTATCCTTATTTTAACCTTAACATCACTGTTATTTAGCTGTAGTAATGGTGGTAATACTAGTAGTAGCAGTAATAATAACAATAATTCATTTACAAATAGTATGGATTATGAATTTACTATAACAATAAATGGTGAAGTCCACAAAGTTAAAGGAAATACAATAAATGGTATTCCTATGAGTCCATTTAATTCTGGATTACACACAATAAATAATGATTGCTATGCACAAACTGGTAGCTTATTAAGGTTACAGATAAATGATGTAACTGCATCAAACTTTATAACTGGTCAAAATATAAATTGTCAGATTAGTCTTCCAAATCTATTATTAGGCTCAAACCAAGCATCAGTTCAATTTAATGGAGGCTATATAAACTCATTAGCTACAAATTTGGGAGCTGTAGCTAATGCATTTATACTTTTTACACAAACGTCAAGCAATACAGATACAAATTATGGAAAATTACCAATAAATATCACTGATTTAGGAACTACTTCGACATCAAGTCCAGGTTCAAGTATACCTCCTTACTCTTTTGGTGAAACCTTAAAAGGCAATTACAATGGAACAATATATTTATCTAAATCAGGTTCAGGTGGAGGCAAAATTCCAGTACAATTAAGCATCGATTTTAAAGCTCTAAGAACGTATTAAAACATGAAAAAATTAATTCTCATAATACTACTTGCATGTACTGCGGCATTCAGTCAAAACCTTCATCATCAAATGCTATCCTCAGAAGGAACAAGTAAAATACTAGATAATGGTATATAAAACAGTCTGTAATACTATAAAAATGTACAAATTAATATAATTGAAAATTTACTATTCAACTACTAACAATTTTAAATTATTAATTTATGATTATAATAATATGTATTTTACTAACTATCTTACTTTTTTATATAGATAATAAAAAAAATGAAGAAAGATATAGGGAATCAAATCAGAAAACCTTTGAAAAACTTAGACAAAAACAAGAAACAGAACAAAGTAACAGAGAATTTATGATAAGGTATAAAGATGCTAGAGATAGTTTTGCTAAAATGACTGACGGACCTGATAAAATTAGATTTCAATATCATACGCCTAGTGAAATAAAAAAATTCAAAGAGAAAGAAATAAGAGAAAGAGAAGAAAAAGAGAAAGAAGAAAACAAAAAGCATGAAGGTCAACATCTTAATCCTGAAGAACTAAAAGAATTTTTTCAAGAAATGGGAAGAATAAGTAAACTTAAAAGAGACAATATTACAGAATATAATAAATTGAGAAATATAAAACAAAGATGAAAAAACATTTTACAGTACTTATTTTAAAGAGCATGATGAAGCTAAGTTAAAAATATTAGGAAAAGATTTTTGATGATTTAAAAAAATCTTATAATTTTGATACAAATAATGTTTAACACAGCATGCAGAGTGCAAAAAGTGTGTACATAAATTTGAATGATTGTTGTGGTGCTTTACTACACAAGGAATACAGGGGAAAGTGGCAGTAGTTTATGAGTCAGGTGCTCTAACCAACTGAGCTATAGGACCGGTTAAGAGGTTGCAATATTACTACTATTTTTAATTTATTGCAAGTGTTTTTTA
>JBIKPT010000070.1:0-13444 GCA_044357355.1 Chitinophagales bacterium | reverse complement strand
AAGGGTAAAATTTCAAACTTTCCGGTAACGGCTAAAAATGCACCAATTGGTGCCAAGCCTAAACCGATACCTAAAATTAAATGACACAAAAAAGTAAAACGTTTGGTTAATGAATAACCTAATACCACAGCTAATGCAACAGGTGATAAATAAAAACAAAGTTTATTGATAAAGAAAGTTGCTGTAATAAATAAGATGCAATTAATAATGATAAACATTAGCGCATTTTTTGGTGTGATGATACCACTTGGAATTTCACGGATGGCTGTTCGTGGATTTTTTTCATCGTATTTTCTGTCAATATAACGATTGAACGCCATCGCTGCATTGCGTGCGGTGACCATGCAGATAATTACTAAAACTAATTTAAATCCGATTTCTCTACAAACAGATTCCTGTAAGACTTCTAATTTTGTTGCGTGAAAAACACCTAACGTAAAGCCAATCATCGCAAAAGGCAAGGCAAAAACCGTGTGTGAAAACTTAACTAAAGAAAGGTAGTTTTTCATGTATTATTTTTTGAACCAGCCTTTTTTCTCTTTAGAGGCATTTACTTTTACGCTAAACGTAACGGTTGTTATCGGCGGATTGGTATTCGCTTCAATCATCACGCTTTTGGTATTGGCACCAGCTTTGTGTTCTGAATTAAATTCAATTTCCAGTTTTCCTTTTTTGCCTGGCAACACCGGTTCTTTGTCATATTTCGGCACGGTGCAGCCGCAGCTTCCGTATGCCTGATTGATGACTAATGGTAATTTTCCGGTGTTGGTAAATTCGATAGTTTTTTTCACTTTGTCGCCTTCCGTGCAGGTACCAAAATCGTACACTTCTTTGTCAAATTTAATAGAAGTAACTGTCTTTAAGCGCTCTTCTTCTGATTGTTCGGTGACGGCTGCCATCGAATCTGCTTTTTTCAAAACAGGATCATTGCTTAAAATTGAATCCTTATTGAATTTTTCTACAGAAACAGCAGCTGAGTCTTCTTTATGACGGCATTGTACAAAGACGAATGCTCCAAATACTAAAAATATAAGTACATAAACCAGTTTCTTACTCATAATCGGATTTTTGTGCAAAGATACAAAATTGTCGCTACCTGTTTTTACTGTTGATATACTTTTCAAAGTTATCTTTAGTTAAAGCGTTCAGTGTGTTTTCTCTGAGCAAACCGCCTTTTCTCGCTGCAAAAACACCATATTTTATATCGTGAACACCTCTTAAATTATGTGCATCCGGATTGATGGAAACCGGCACCTTTTTTTCCTGACAATAATCTAACCATTTATAATCTATGTCCAACCGGTAGGGATTGGCATTTAGCTCTATACAGACATTATTCGCTGCACAGGCATCAATAATTTTTTTATGATTTACAGGATAACCTTCTCTGGACAAAAGCAACCTTCCTGTTAAGTGCCCTAATATAGTTGTAAACGGATTTTCGATAGCCGTCAGCAAACGATGCATCGCTTTTTCTTCATTCATTTTTAACTGTGAATGCACGGATGCAATTATTAAATCAAATGATTTCAATATGTCTGCTGAATAATCGAGTTGTCCGTCATTTAAAATATCAGATTCCACGCTTTTAAAAATCCTGAATGGAGACAACTTTTTATTTAGTGCATCTATTTCATAGTGTTGTGCTATTATTTTATCCTCTTTCATTCCGTTGGCATAAAAAGCACTTTTACTATGGTCGGAAATCACCAGATATGCGAATCCCTGATTTTTGCAATACTCAGCCAGCTCAGCCAGTGTATTGGCACCATCACTATATTTACTGTGCGAATGAACAATCCCTTTAATAGCATCCAGACTGATTAAATCGTTCAGCTTTTTTTGTTCTTCCAGTTTCCATTCCAGTTGATTATCGCGTAATTCCGGTACAATAAAGGAGTAACCGGCCGCCTCATAAATAGCTGCTTCTGAAGTGTATTTTTCGGATGCATCCATTTTATACGACAAGAAACTGTAATGTTCTTTATCACTTGACAATTCGAGCAGTTTGAGATAGAAATTCTGTTTTGAAGAAAATTCAAAATGAACAGGATACTGTTTATATTTTTCTGCTATGGCTTGCTGTGTGGCAACATCCTCAACTGAAACTAAAAAATCTATTCCTTCCAGCACCATAAATTTCCTTCTGAATTCACCACAAACTGAAACCAATACATCAGGATATTGTTCCTGTATTTCCAATAGTATTTCGTTGGCTAATGCTTCCAGATTTGCCCATAAAAATTTATTTGAATTCTGATTAATAAATCGAATTTGTTCCAGAATATTGGTTTGTGTTTTTGTTCCAAAGCCTTTTAATTCAATCAATCTGTTTTCGTTACAGGCATATTCCAGTTCACCGATACTTTCAATATCGAGTTCCTTCCAAAGTTGTGCAATTTTTTTGGGTCCGATTCCTTTGAGTTGCAATAAATCCACAACACCTGCTGGTGTTAATGTTAAATACTTTTGCAATAAATCCAATTTTCCCGTTCTGGTAAGCTGAAATATTTTTTCTGCGATGGCCTTGCCAACGCCTTCAATTTCTTCCAGTTCTGCAATACTCAATTCTTTCAATGGTGTATTGATGTTTTTTAGATGCCTTGCCGCGAATGCATAGCTTTTAATTTTAAATGGATTTTCAGTGTGCAATTCCATTAAATCTGCCAGTAGTCCAAAGTGCTGCGCTATTTCCTGATTTGTCATAGGTCAAAAATAATCAAACAATAAGTGAAATCCATTTAAAAAACAGCATTCTGTTTTTATTACTACTAACTTTTTAGTAAATTCGGATAACATACTTACCATGGCAAAAAAAATCACCGGCATTTTACTAGCCGTTCTAATCGTTGTTCTTGTTTATTTTTTAAATAAACCAATAGGCGACACTCCTGCTTTAGGCTCATTCTTATCTCCTACTCACGGTTTTTGGAAAAGTGCTTCCGTGCAACAGGATAAAAGCACTTCTATTGAAATAAAGTGTCCGAAAGGTACCGCTACCGTTGTGTATGATGAAATTGGCATACCTCATATTTTTGCAGACAACGAAAAAGATCTGATGTATGCACAAGGTTTTGTAGAAGCAAAAGACCGTTTATGGCAAATGGAATTTCAGATGCATGCAGCTGCAGGCAGACTCACGGAATTGGTTGGCGAAAAAGCCTTATCCTTAGATCGTTTTTCGCGAAGAATCGGTATCGTACGTGCAGCTGAAATTTCACTGAAAGAAATGGAAAAAAATCCGCTTAGTAAAAAAGTAATTGAAAGTTTTACTGCAGGTGTTAATGCTTATATAAATCAGTTGAAACCTGCCGACTATCCTGTTGAATACAAATTAATCGGTTACCGACCTGAGCAATGGTCTCCTTTAAAATGTGCCTTACTAATGAAGTATATGGCAAAAGATTTAACGTATTATGATACTGATATAGAAAACACGAATGCTTTGCGCATTTTTGGTGAAGAAGCATATAAAAAAATGTATCCGGATTTTCCGGCACCTGTAATCGATCCGATTATTCCGGTCGGAACAAAATGGGATTTTAAATCTGTAGATTCATTTTCAACAAAAGCCGGTAACGTTCTTGCAGAAGTTTTATATAAAAATCCGTACAAAGAATATTACGCCAATAAATTTTACGGCAGCAACAACTGGTGTGTAAACGGCAGCAAAACGAAATCCGGTAAACCAATTTTATGCGGCGACCCGCATCTTGGGTTAAATCTTCCTTCTATTTGGTATGCTGTACAGCTAAGCTGCCCGGGATTGAATGTTGAAGGTGTCACAATACCAGGCGCACCGGGTGTTATCATCGGCCATAATGAAAATATTGCATGGAGTGTTACTAATGCTGAACGCGATGTAGTGAATAATTTCTCCGTCGAATATCAGGATAAAAACAGAAAAGCCTACAAACTGGGAAATGAATACGTACCTTTTGAATATGATGTACAAGTCTTTAAAATCAGAGGAGGAAAAGATGTGATTGACAGCATACGTATGACAAAAGTGGGTTCTGTAGTTTACGATGAAACGTTTGGCGAAGTAGATGATCAAAAACATATTGCTACCTATTGGCGCGCAGAAGAACCTTCCAATGACTTAATGGCATTTTATTATTTAAACCATGCAAAAAACCAGGAGGATTATCTGAAAGCGTTGACCTATTATGCCTGTCCGGGACAAAATTTTATTTTTGCGGATGTCAACAATAATATCTCTATAAAACAACAAGGCAATTTTATGTTGCGTACCGTTTCCGGAGACGGTTCTTTTGTTACACCACTGGCAAATGTGGATATTACAAAACTGAAAGCCAGGATTCCGGCTGAACAAAATCCTTACGTTCTCAATCCGGAAAGAGGATTCTGCTGCAGTGCCAATCAAAATCCGGTAGACCAAACTTATCCGTATTTGACCAATGGCGTTTATGAAAACTACCGTAACCGAGTTATTAATACTACACTGACCAATGCCACCAATTATACCTGGCAAGATATGGGAAAACTGCAGAATAATAATTTAAGTTTACTCGCCAAAGAAATCCTGCCCACCTTACTGGCAAATGTTTCAATCGACGGCAATGCAGATGCTGAAAAAATTTATAAAGTGCTTCGTGGATGGGATTACAATGCCAACCATAACACTGCAGCTCCGAGTTATTTCTATAAATTCTGGAATTATGTGGAACAAACCACTTTTGACGAAATGGATGGGACAGCTACTTCCTTCCGGTTACCGGAACCATACAATACAGCTAATCTTATTATTAATGATGCAAGATTTAAATTGTTTGATGTTGTAAACACGGATACAATTGAAACGGCAAAACAAGTTATCGATATTGCCTTTAAAAAGACGGTAGCCTATTTTAAAGAGCTTGCAAAAGACAAAACTAAAAATGTACAATGGCAATATTATAAAAGCACCAGTGTTTCACACCTGGCACGACTGGATGCCTTTTCTATAAAAAATATACCTATTGGCGGCTACAATAATATCGTAAATGCTGCCTCAGAAAACGCGGGGCCGTCCTGGCGAATGATCGTGGATTTTGCAGAAGGCAAACCTCAATGTTATGGTGTATATCCGGGTGGACAAAGCGGCAATGCCGGAAGTAAAGGATTCACTGAATTTATTGACAAATGGAGCAAAGGTGAATATTACAAGCTGCATTTTTATGATTCAAAAGAAACTGCACTAAATGCTATAAAAACAAAATAGAAAAATAAGATCCATATGTTTATCCTGAAAATTTTAATTATCGCCATCCTGAGTTGTTTACTCACTTTTTTTCTACCATGGTATATTCCATTTCTGGTAGCCTTTTTAACCGGTGTCCTATTATCTAATAAACCCGGAAATAATTTCCTAGCCGGACTAATCGGCATTGGCTTATTCTGGCTTTCTTACGCTCTTTTTTTGGATATCAAAAATGAGCATTTGTTAAGCGGAAAAGTAGCATTGTTATTTTCTGAAAGTCTTGGAACGGAAATTACATCTGGTGTATTAGTGATGGTGACAACTTTCCTGGGTGCTATTTTAGGCGGTTTATCAGCAATGGCTGGTGCTATGATAATGGATGACGGTAGCCGGTCACGTTTACGAAGAGCAGTAAGAAACGGAAGATATACATTAAAGATGAAGTAAGCATAGCTTTTTATGCTGGCGGTAAATTACAATAAAAACTACTCCATTTAAATCTGTATTCTAGCTTTCAGGCTGTTGCGATATTATAAGAATTGCTTAAGCAGAAACCTAACTTTTTTGGGTTAATTCCATTTTCTGGCTTCAAACATCTTTTTAAAAAGAAACATAGTAAGTATCGCAAAAACAGAAATGGATTTCTATTTGGATTTTTTTCTAACATCAATTTTTTTTCGAAGAACATTTCTCTATCTTTATATTTAGTTTAACGCACACGAATGTCCAGAATCATCCAACTTGAATCTCTTACTCATCCTGCCAGCTTGTATGCACGCATTGCTACAACCTTTTTTAAAAAAGGAAAAGGCAATCTGCCGGATATTTCGATTGAATTACCGAAAACCACGCTCACGCCAGACAGTCTGAAAAAATACAATAAAGCCTGTGGATTTGACCATACTCTTATAATTCCCGCCACGTACATTCACGCGTATATTTTTCCGCTGCATACTCAGTTATTAAGTCAGCCTGAAGTGCCATTTCCTTTACCTGGTCTGATTCATTTTGCCAATTCAATTAAACAATACAGACCATTATATATTGGAGAAAAATTTTCAGTTACCTGCAAACTCGGCAACCTGATTGCTCACGATAAAGGGCAGGCATTTGAAGTATTGAGTTATGTAGCTGTAGATGGCCGACGTATATGGGAAGACACCAGCATTTACCTCTACAAAGGAAAAGAAGGAATAGGTAGTGTTCTGGAATGGGAACAGCCAGTTCTTCAAGAAAATTGCATCAAAGAAAGCTGGAGTTTGTATCAGAATCTGGGTTTTGAATTTGCCCTTGCATCCGGCGATTTTAATCCGATACACCTTCATCCGCTAACCGCAAAAGTATTCGGCTTTGAACGGCATATCATACATGGAATGTGGGGTGCAGGAAAGATACTGGCCTTATTAGAAAAAAGAGTACCTCAGGCATTTGAATTCACCGTCTTGTTTAAAACACCTATTTATTTGCCTGCCAGTGTTATCTTCCGTCACGAAAAAACAGAAGAGGGTTTTAATTTTGATGTGGTAGACCACACACAAGAAAAACCTCACCTGAAAGGTTATTTAAAAAGTATTAGAGAATAGTCATTAGTTATAGTAACTTAATGAATAAGTATACCAAACTACTTCGTATTTGATTAATATTGTCCTGTTTTCTGACTTGAATCAGCCTGACCACGAATGAGTACTATTAAAAGAGATCCTTACCTGGCTTTACGGTATAAAGAATTCAGAGCATACGTGCTGGCGAGATTTCTGATTACCATAGCATTAACTATGCAGGCGGTGATTATCGGATATGAAGTATATGAACTGACTAATTCCAAAATGCTGCTTGGTTTAATAGGACTAACGGAAGCAATACCGGCTATTGGAATTGCATTATACGGTGGATATGTGGCGGATAAGTCTGAGAAAAGAAATATGCTGGTCGCCTTCATTTCTTTATATACAGTGATGTGTGCAGTGCTGTTGGTGTTCACACATTCTGATATGATTGCATCTTTAGGAAAAGAGAATGTAGTCATCCTAATCTTCTTTGTCATTTTTTTTACAGGCATCGCACGCAGTTTCTCAGGACCAGCTTCTTTCGGATTGGCAGCACAAATCGTTCCCAGAGAAGTATATCAAAGTTCTATTACCTGGTCTAGTACAGCCTGGCAATCCGGAGCCGTTTTAGGACCTGCAGTTGGCGGTATATTATTAGGGAAAGCTGGCATCACTATTACTTTTAGCGTCATCGTAATTTTTCTGTGCATCGCTATTTTTTCGTTGTTGATGATTGATAAAAAACCAATTCAGTTTATTCCAAAAGGAGAATCAGTTTACCAAAGCGCTATACAAGGTTTAAAATTTGTCTACCATAACAAGGTAATACTGTCTTGTATTTCTTTAGATTTATTTGCGGTTCTTTTTGGCGGAGCTGTTGCCTTATTGCCCGTTTACGCAAAAGATATTTTGCATGTAGGTGCAGAAGGTTTAGGCTGGTTGCGTGCCTCACAGGCAATAGGCGCTATTTTGATGCTGCTCTTTTTAGCGTATTTTCCGATTAAGAAAAATGCCGGAAAAATTTTACTGGGTGCAGTATTCGGATTCGGTATATTTATTATTTTATTTGGAATCAGTAAACTATTCTGGTTTTCCATGTTTTGTCTCATTATGAGTGGTGCATTGGATGGCATTAGCGTTTCTATTAGACACACCATCGTGCAAATGGCTACACCGGATGAAATGCGCGGAAGAGTATCAGCAGTGAACTCCATGTTTATAGGTTCCTCTAATGAAATAGGCGAATTTGAAAGCGGTGCCACTGCATCTTTAATGGGTACTGTACCTGCAGTTATTTTTGGTGGCTGTATGACTTGCCTGGTGGTTATCGTCACGTTTTTCACGTCTCCTTCCGTAAGAAAACTGGAACTTAAAGAGCATTCCACAGCAGACTAATTCATAAACTGATTCTTTCCATTATAAAAAATCAAAAAATACGATAATAACAATCTTTAATCTTTTTACAACTACCATTTTGCGATATTCAGGTTACATATTTCATATTCATTTTATCATGAGAAAACTATCCATTCTATTATTACTTGTATTGTTACTCAACAATATCAATGTAGCAATTTCCAGGTCAACCGATGAATTACAAAAACCATTACCGCTTAATAAAGACGTGCGTTTTGGCAAATTAGCGAATGGACTCACCTATTATATCCAACACAACAGCCAGCCAGAAAACCGCGTTGAATTGAGACTGGCTGTTAATGCCGGATCGAATCAGGAAGAAGAAACGCAAAAAGGCCTGGCGCATTTTGTTGAACATATGGCATTTAACGGCAGCGCACATTTTTCAAAAAACGAGTTGGTGAATTACCTGGAAGGCATCGGAACAAAATTTGGAGCGCATCTGAATGCCTATACCAGTTTTGATGAAACAGTATACATGCTTCAGCTGCCAACAGACAAAAAAGAAATCTTAGATAAAGGATTAAATGTTCTGGAAGACTGGGCCGGCGGATTGAGTTTTGACACAACGGAAATTAATAAAGAGCGCGGTGTTGTTTTTTCTGAATGGCGCAGTGGCTTGGGTGCAGGAAAAAGAATGATGGAAAAATATTTACCTGTACTATATTATAAATCAAGGTATGCAGAACGCTTACCTATTGGCGATACGGCCATATTGTTACATGCACCTTATGAGCGATTCACATCATTTTATAAAACGTGGTACCGTCCGGACTTGATGGCTGTTGTAATAGTAGGTGATATAAATGTGGATAAAATGGAAAGCGAAATTAAGAAGCGATTCAGCAGTTTGAAAAACCCTGAAAATGAAATACCTAAACAAATCTATAAACTACCTGAACATAAAGAACTACTGGTGTCTATTTGCACAGATCCTGAAGCAACTTATTCAAGAGCAAATATTGTGTATAAACATCCTGCTGAAGAAGAAAATTCAGTGGATGGTTTAAAAAAATACCTAATGAACAGCTTGCTGAATAACATGCTTAACAATCGATTACAGGAACTCATGCAGCAATCCGAACCGCCTTTCTTTGCTGCTTATTCAGGATATGAAAGAGAAACAAGAGCAAATGATGCCTATAGTTTAACTGCTGTTGCAAAAAGCGGGCAAACCGTGGATGCTTTAAAAGTATTGCTTACTGAAAATGAACGGGTGCTTCGGTTTGGTTTTACACAAACAGAATTAGACAGACAGAAATTAGAATTGCTAACCGGTTATGAAAATGCAGTTAATGAAAAGGACAAAACGGAATCTTCCAGTTTAGTGGGCGAATATGTTTCCCATTTTTTATCGAATGTGCCGGCTCCGGGAATTGAGTTTGAAGCGGCACTGGCTAAAAAAATACTGCCTCTAATTTCATTAAAAGATATTAATGCTTTACCTGGAAAATATATCACTGATAAGAATTGTGTAATTATACTTACTGCACCTGAAAGCGAGAAGAAATTTCTGCCCTGGGAAAATGACATTAAAGATATCGCCATAAAAATTAAAACGGCAGATATTAAACCCTATGAAGATAAAACAGTGAACGAACCTTTGATGGTTGAAAAACCAAAACCATCAGTGGTTATAAAAGAAACAAAAAATGAAAAATTAGAGATAACCACGTTAGAACTAAAAAACGGTGTACGCATATTACTAAAACCTACTGCATTTAAAAATGATGAAATCCTGATGACAGCTTACAGTCCGGGCGGCACGTCTTTATATCCTGACAGTACTTTTATGAGTGCTGATTATTCAAATGCTATTATTATTGAATCCGGAATTTCGAAATTTGATAAGCTTACTTTGCAGAAATTACTGACCGGAAAAACGGCTGGCGTTTATCCTTATGTTGGTGAATTAAATGAAGGGTTTAACGGAAGTAGCAATCAAAAGGATTTAGAAACTATGTTGCAGCTTACCTATTTGTATTTTACACAACCGAGAAAGTCGGCAGAGGATTTCAAAACATTTATGTCTAAAGAAAAAAGCCAGAACGAACACTTACTGGATAATCCGGGTGCTTACTTTGCACATAAATTCCAACAAATTATTTTCAATAAAAATATACGCAGAGGACTTACCATAATCGACAAACTAAACATGGTAAATTTTGAAGATGCTTTTAAAATCTATCAGGAACGCTTTAAGGATGCGAGTGATTTTACATTTATTTTTGTGGGAAATTTTGACATCGATAAAATTAAACCCTTGTTGGAAACCTACCTTGGAGGTTTGCCATCAAATGGACAAAAAGAAAGCTGGAAAGATCCTGCTATAGAGAAAAGAGAAGGATTAGTGGTGTCGCGCGTTCAGATGGGAAAAACACAAAAAGATTTAGTAGGCATCCATTTTCACGGACAAACAAACTGGACAGAAGAGGAAAATTACACGTTTAATTCCATGATTAAAATTCTGAATATACAGTTGAGAGAAGCGCTGCGTGAAGACAAAGGTGGTGTATACGGAGTTGGTGTAAATGGCGGATTCTCGCAACGTCCGAAGCATGCATATGGCATTAATATTCAGTTTAACACCGAACCAAAACGCGTGGACGAATTGATAAAAACGGTGTACGAAAATATCGATTCGTTAAAGAATAACCTTGTTTCTGAAGAAAAAATAATAAAAGTACAGGAAACACAACGCCGTGAACGAGAAATGGATTTGAAAGAAAATGACTTCTGGTTAAATGTCCTTCAATACTACGATGAATATGGAAAAGACATTCAATTATTATTTGACTACGACAAACAGATTGACGGTTTAACTGCTCAAAAAATAAAAGACGCTTTCAAAAAATATTTCGATATTAGCAATCATGTTGAAGTCGTCTTAGAACCTGAAAAGTAAGATTTAGTAATATGGATTTACTGAAAAATCATTAAATTGCAGTATGAATGAGAAAGATTACCCTATAAACAATCAGCCTGTAAATCTTCTAAAAGAAGATATGGATGCTTTGTTTGAAAAGCAAGATATAGAAAGATTAAAAGAAGCAATCTTACTTTCTGACACGGAAAAATTTCATTTATTTACAAGACTTATGCGCATTAATAAAATGCTACAGAATGCAAAAGTAACGCATAAAATAATTGAAGAATAAATTGCATGGATATTTTCGATGAAGAATTATTAGAGTTTTGGAAAGCATTGAATGCAAATCAAGTTAAATATCTTATGGTAGGTGGTTTTGCAGTAAACATGCATGGTTTCTCGAGAGCAACAAAAGATGTTGATATTTGGATAAAAGATGAAACACAAAACAGAAAAAATTTTGGAAAGGCTTTAGAAACTTTTGGATATTGTGAAATAAACTTCGAAGAATTAAAGTTTATTCCGGGCTGGGCAAATTTTTATATTGGAAAGGGTGTTGCTTTAGATATTCTAATTGACATGAAAGGTCTTGAAGATTTTACATTTGATGAATGTTTAGAGCTTGCCACCATCGCAGAAATAGAAAATGTAAAAATTCCCTTCTTGCATATCAATCATTTAATAGTAAATAAAAAAGCAGTTAACCGTTCAAAAGATCAGATTGATGTAATGGAATTAGAAAAAATTAAATTATTGCGTAAAGAAATGGGCCTTGATTAAATTATGCCTACTATTTCAAACAATTTGCTACAACTAAAAGATGAAAAGTCTGATCAGTTATTTTTTTCTGTTGTGCATCAAATATTTTTCGAGTATATTTTACCGTTTTGAAATAGGCTGGCCGGCAACTAAAATTAAATGGGGAAAAGTTAGGCTGATTATTTTCTTACATCACACATCCTTGTACGAGTTTTTATATCTCGGTTTTTTGCCGAATCATTTTCTGCGTAAACTATCCAAACGTATGGTGGCACCAGCAGCAGACAAAACACTGAACCGACCGCTGGTAGGATTTTTCTTTAAATTATTCAGTCCGGGAATGATTCCCATCACACGCAAAAGAGATGATAGTTGGGGGAATTTTCTGGAATCCATATATGATGACTCCATCATCCTGATTGCACCGGAAGGCAGAATGAAACGCAAAACTGGTCTTGATCTGGATGGAAATAAAATGACAGTAAAACCCGGTGTAGTAGATATTCTTGCAGGTCTGCATTCAGGCCAAATGGTGATTGCTTATAGTGGCGGATTGCACCATGTACAGGTTCCGGATGAAGGATTACCTAACCTGTTTAAAACCTTAAAAATGAATCTGGAAGCATTTGATATTGCAGAATACAAAGAAAAATTTTCTGCTGCGTCCGGAACAGAAATATGGAAAAAGTCTGTCCTGAATGATTTACAAATGCGTCTGGAAACCAAAGTGCCTGTTTAAAAAAAATCTTTATCTTTAAAAAAAGAATTTCCATGTGGATATTAATTAGTCCATTCTTTATAAAATATTTTACACCCAAAAAAGTTTCCGGTGTCAGTATATTTCCATTTATAATACTGGAAAAAGAATCTATAAAAAATGATAAAAACTTTGTGAATCATGAAATGATACATATTTATCAGCAGGCTGAACTGTTGTTTATCTTTTTTGTGTTTTTTTATTATATTGAGTATATTATCTTGTTGCTAAAGTATAAAGACGCTCACAAAGCATATCTGAATATCTCATTTGAACGTGAAGCTTATCAAAATGAATCCAATTATAATTACTTAAAAACAAGGAGATGGTTTTCTTTTATAAAATATTGGTAAAACGGCTCGAAATTTGATGAATATGGAATACCTTTGCAAAACAATTTTAAGTAAACTTTATGCAGGAAATAAATGTATTTGTAGTAGATGATCATCAGATTTTTTTAGATGGAATTGTTTCTTTACTGGATGATGAACCAAATATAAAAATTGCCGGAACCGCTCATAACGGAAAACAGGCTATTGAGCGAATTAAAACATTAAAAGTTGACGTAATGCTGATGGATATTAACATGCCGGAAATGGATGGTATTGAAGCGACTAAGTTATTAAAGAAAACTCATCCTGATCTGAAAATTTTAATGCTGACGATGCACAGTGAACCGCGTTTTATAAAAGAATGTCTTGAGATTGGCGCTAAGGGTTATGTGATGAAAAATATTTCGAAAGATGACTTACTGAAAGCTATTGATACCGTTTATCAGGATAAATCGTATTTAGATCAGGATTCTCAGGAAAAATTAATTTCTTCTATTTCCAATGCCGACGACGACGATGACAGAAACTACGATGAATTAGCTGCACAAATCACGCAGCGTG
>JBIKPT010000069.1:0-13526 GCA_044357355.1 Chitinophagales bacterium | reverse complement strand
GATAGCAGGAATGAAAGGAAGTGAATGGCAAAAATCAGTTTTTGATTTTTATACCTTCGAAGGCGCATTGGCCTTACGCAATAAACTCAGAGAATGGGAAGGTGGAAGATTGCTGGTACATATCACCGAGATGCCGATTAAATGTCCGGTAGCTCCGTTAGAGTTTACATTCTTAGCAGATTCTTTTTTCAGACATAAAGAAATTCGCGACAAGGTAGAGATTACCTTTGTTACACCTTTAAGCGGCGCGTTTACCAAACCAAAAGCTACAGAAACGCTGGAACACTTACTGGTAGATAAGAACATAAAAATTGAAAGTGATTTTGCAATTGAACACGTAGACAATGAAAATAAAACCATCGTGGATTATGGCGGCAGAGTTATACCATTTGATTTACTGGTTACTGTGCCCACCAACAAAGGCGATGCCATCATGGAGCGTTCAGGTTTTGGTGATGAGTTAAAATATGTTCCTACTGATAAAGCAACATTACAGTCAAAAGTGAAACCAAACATTTTTGTGATTGGTGATGCATCCAATATTCCGGCCTCTAAGGCTGGATCTGTTGCACACTTTGAAGCAGAAATTCTTACCGATAATATTATGCATTTTATTAACGGCGAACCTTTAAATGAAACGTTTGACGGACATGCTAATTGTTTCATTGAAACCGGTAATGGCAAAGCATTATTAATTGACTTTAACTACACACACGAACCGGTAGAAGGAACATTCCCGTTCCCGGGCGTAGGGCCGCTTCGCCTTTTGAAAGAAAGCCGTATGAACCACATGGGGAAGCTGGCATTCAGATGGGTTTATTGGAATATGTTGCTTAAAGGCACTCATATACCATTTGTGTCCGCAGAAATGAAAGAAGCAGGTAAACATTACGATTAACAACTAAAACTAGTATAAAATGGAAAAAATTATTGCAGGAAAAACAATCTCAGTAAATGAGGAAGGTTTTATGACCGATTTTAAACAATGGGACAAAGAAATTGGCGAGGGTTTGGCGAAAGAAGCAAACATCGAAATGTCACCCAGACACTGGGAAGTGATTAACTACTTACAGACGGAATTTAAAAATGAGTCACCGTTAAGTATCCGTAAAATTGGTAAAAGCGGTGTGGTGGATATCAAGGAATTCTATCAGTTATTTCCAATGGCACCTTTAAAGACTTCTTCAAAAATAGCAGGCATACCTAAGCCGGCAAGTTGTATTTAATTATTTTTTAAAACTTAAATAAAAAATCATGAACGAATTTAACGGAGAAATCAGAAAGATGATGATTATACTTTCTAAAGCAACATTAGAAAATGTATATGCAGCGTTTGTTTTGGCAAATGGTGCCCGTATGGAAGGCATCGAAGCAGAAATGTTTTTTACCTTTTTCGGGTTGGAAGCCATCCACAAAGAAAAACTGGAGCATTTACATGTGGCCACTGTAGGAAATCCTGCCATGCACATGCCGACAATGTTAGGTGGTTTGCCTGGTATGGAAGCGTTAGCTACAGCTATGATGAAAAAAGAAATGGAAAAAATTGATATGCCGGATGTGCACGAGTTTTTAGATATCCTAAAAGCTTCCGGTGTAAAACTGTGGGCTTGCAAACTGGCGATGGATATGTTCCATTATAAAAAAGAAGACATGTATGCTGATATTGACGGAGTGATAACCGTTGGAGATTTCTATAAACAAGGAAGCGGTATCGGTACTCATATGTTGTTTATTTAAAGTATGCAGCAAACGATAAAGAAAGAGCAACGAGTTTGCTCTTTCTTTATCTATATTATTTTACTTTTACTTATAATATCAATTACACCTTCTTATAATTATAACCTTAGACAAATTTCTAGTTAGCATATGGAAAATTGCTAAGCTTAACAGTTTCACGTGCTGGCGCTGTAAAACGCATGCAGGTTTGGGTCCTGTAACGGGCACATTTTTTCCTTATTTTTCACTTTCTTAAAAATTTAACAAATTCTATACAGATAGTTGTATATACAATAGTTATCTTAGCAACAATAAAAAAATATAACAATGAAAAAACAATTCTTTTTGATGCTCATCGCAGCCGGTTTATTCACCGCATGCAACAACACACCTAAAGGCGACGAAGCCGCTACAACAGAAACTCAGGAAGTTGCCGCTGCAACAGGCAATGACTTCACAACAGACAATGCAACTTCTGTGATTGGATTTACCGGAAACGGCGTTGGCAAAAACCATCCAGGAACATTAAAACTTTCTGAAGGAAAAATTTCTGTAACGGACGGAAAAGTAACTGCAGGAAGCTTTACCATCGATATCAAATCACTTGGTTTAGATGAAAAAGCAGAAATGATTCAAACAAAACTGAAGGGACATTTATTAAGTCCTGATTTTTTTGATGCTGAAAAATTCGGAACGGCAAAATTTGAAATCTCTTCTGTTGAGCCATATACTGCGGCAACCGGTGCTGCTTCTGTAGTGGAAGGCGCAAACTATACCATCAGTGGTAACCTTACGTTGAAAGACAGTACTAAAAATGTGTCGTTTCCTGCGGCTGTTACCGTTTCTGAAACGGAAGTTACGGCTAAAGCAAATTTCAATATCGACCGCACACAATGGGGCATGAGCTATGGCAATGATAAATCTTTAAAAGATAAATTTATTTCTCCGGAAGTAAATATCAGCCTTAATATTAATAGCCAAATAAAATAATTCATTAATTGGTTTAAATAAAAAAAGATGTTTCAGCAATGAAACGTCTTTTTTAGTTTTAAGACTTTTTTATTCTTTGTCTTCGTCGCTGCACAAGCCCACTATTTTATGAAACACATCGTGCAAAGCTGTTAAGCTATCCGTTATCTTTTTATTGCTTGCTTTTGCTTTCACCAGTTTGTCCAGTTTCTTGCTGCCTGCGATTAATTCATCAATCGTTTTAGAAATGTCCTGCACTTTTTTAAAGGAGGTTGGAATGGTACTTTTTTTAAGCGCTTCCGCTTTTTCTATCATTTCTTTGCTGCGCGATTTGATAGGTGCTAAATTTCCTTCTTCGCTGGGATGAAACGTTTGGCTCATCACTTTATGAAAATCTTTAATAGCCGGCCAGTCGTCAAATTTTCCTTTAGGCACCAGCTTGTCATAGCGTTGGTTGATTTCGTTCCAGTTGATCACTTTCCAGATAGACGAAAGATAATCGCCTCTTTTGTTTTGATACTTTAGATAGTAAGCATGTTCCCACACGTCGATGCCTAAAATAGGCGTGCCTTTTTGTTCCACCACATCCATCAACGGATTATCCTGATTGGGTGTGGAAGACACAAACAGTTTTTTATCTGTGCCAACGCTCAGCCAGGCCCAGCCCGAACCAAAACGTTTTATAGCAGTATCGTTGATGAGCATTTTCAAACTATCCACGCTGCCAAACTGCTTGATGATGGCAGCCGTTAAACGCTCGGATGGTTGCGTGTTGGGTGTAGGAGTTAGAATGGTCCAAAACAAACTGTGATTATAGTGACCGCCGGCATTGTTGCGCACCGCATCCGGATAAGTAGAAATAGTTTTGAGCAGCTCTTCTACCGTGCCTACAGAATCTTTTCCGCTCAGGGCTTTGTTTAAATTAGTGACATACGCCTGATGATGTTTGTCGTGATGAATCTGCATGGTTTGCGCATCGATGTAAGGTTCTAACGTATCGAAACTGTAAGGCAATGCAGGTAAGGTAAATTTATCCTGTGCCACCAGATGGTTGCTTAACAATAGCATTGCGATGAAGAAGGCTATTCCTGTTTTAAATGGTTGCATAATGTTTTTTGTTTTATTTGTATTTAAAATATTTTTTATAGACGTGTATTTTAAGAGAGAATTCAAACTTAAGAAGTATTTACGACATCAATGTAGTATTAATACTAATTAAGCAAAATTAAGAGAAGTGATGTGTAAACTCTTTATACTTATTTTTTAGAATAATAACCACAATTCGAACTTAAGCCACATCTAATCTATACAGGATGTTAATGCCAACAGAATATATTTTACATAATGCAAGCCTTACTGTTGTCATAATGCAAAAAAAGGAGTTATATAGTGCAATAGAAAATAAAATGCTAAAGCTATCCATTCACCGCAATCCAGGCCATCAATCCACTGCCGATTTTTAAGCAGTTTTCGTCTACATCAAAAGTTGGTGTATGTATCGGCGAGGTAATGCCTTTGGCAATATTTCCGGTACCTAAACGGTAAAAACATGCAGGCACCACTTGTGAGTAATAAGAAAAATCTTCTGCCGTCATGCGTGCAGGCATTTCTTCTACATTTTCTTTTCCAAGATATTGCTGTGCTAATTCAAATGCACTCGCAGTAGTAGCTTCATCGTTCTTTAAAAACGGATAACCAACATCAATCAGCACATCGCAGATGCCACCAAATGCTGCTGCGGTATTGTTGCAAATCGTTTTAATTTTTTCGTGTGCTTCGGCGCGCCATTGTTCATCAAAGGTTCTGAAGGTGCCTTCCATAAGCACTTCATCCGGAATAATATTCGTTGCACCATTGGCAATAAATTTACCAATACTCAACACGCTTGGCATGGTAGGGTTGGCATTTCGGCTCACCACACTTTGCAACGCAATCACCATATGTGAAGCTATTAATACCGGGTCAATCGCTAAGTGCGGCACCGCACCATGACCGCCTTTGCCTTTTACGGTAATATAAATTTCATCGCAGCTTGCCATTGCAATACCGCAACGAAAGGCTACTTTTCCTGTTTCCAGTTGTGGTAATACATGCTGTCCGAAGATGCTATCCACTTTCGGATTTTCCAATACACCATCTTTAATCATAATAGATGCTCCACCTGGCAATTTCTCTTCTGCCGGTTGAAAAATTAATTTTATCGTACCTTCAAAATTATCTTTTAATTCGTTTAAGATTTTTGCAGCACCCAATAATGAAGTAGTATGTACATCGTGACCGCAGGCATGCATCACGCCTTTGTTTTGCGATACATATTCGCAGGTGTTTTTTTCTTCAATCGGCAAGGCATCCATATCACCACGCAAAGCAATTGTTTTCTTTGCCGGATTTTTTCCTTTTATCAAACCAACAATACCATGACCACCAATATTTGTTTGATGTTCGATCCCGTATTCCGTTAATTTATTAGCAATATATTTTGAGGTCTCTACTTCTTCATAACTTAATTCCGGATGTGCGTGCAAATGCCTGCGTATAGCCACGAATTCCTCAAAATACGTATCCGCTAAATTTTTTATTGTATCTTTTAATTCCATAATTCCGTAATTTCGCTGCGTGTTATGATTTATTAGTCAATAAAAATAATCATTTTCAAATTAATACTTCCGAAATAATCGGAATTCAAATTTTCAAATTATAGTATGAGTAACTTCGATTTAATAGTAATTGGTTCAGGTCCCGGCGGCTACGTCGCAGCCATTCGTGCTTCGCAATTGGGCATGAAAGTAGCGGTGATAGAGAAAGAAAGTCTGGGCGGCATTTGTTTAAACTGGGGTTGCATTCCAACCAAAGCATTACTGAAATCTGCACAGGTATTCGATTATCTTAATCATGCAAAAGACTACGGAATTGAAGTGGCTGACGTATATGCCAATTTTTCTGATGTAATTCAGCGAAGCCGAAATGTTGCGGAAGGCATGAGCAAAGGCGTGCAGTTTCTGATGAAGAAAAATAACATCGAAGTGATGTATGGCTATGGAAAAGTGCTGCCGGGCAAACGTGTGGAAGTGACTCAAAATGAAGGCGGCATCAAAATTCTAAAAGCCAATAATGTTTTGTTAGCCACCGGTGGAAGAGCAAAGCAATTGTTTTCATTGCCAATAGACGGCAAAAAAATTATTGATTACCGCAAAGCAATGGTGCTGCCTGCATTGCCGAAAACAATGGTGATTGTTGGTGCAGGTGCTATAGGAGTGGAGTTTGCATACTTCTATCAAACGATGGGCACGCAGGTGACGCTAATAGAATTTTTTGATACGATTTTGCCGGTAGAAGATAAGGAAGTAGGCAAGGCACTCGAAAAAATTTATACAAAGAAAGGCATGACAATTTTAACGTCGACTAAAGTGCTGACTTCAAAAATTGAAAATGACAAAGTGCATCTGTTGGTGAATACTCAAAAAGGCGAGCAGGTAATAGAAGCAGATGTTGTGTTGAGTGCTGCCGGTGTGGTTGCCAATATAGAAAATATAGGCTTGGAATTATGCGGCATCCAATCGGAAAATGATAAGGTGAAAGTGAATGCTTTTTACCAAACCAATGTGGAAGGCGTGTATGCCATCGGCGATATTGTAAAAGGACAAGCGCTGGCGCATGTGGCGAGTGCAGAAGGAATCATTGCAGCAGAACATATGGCTGGTCATCATCCGCAACCGCTGGATTATGATAATATTCCGGGTTGCACGTATTGCTCTCCGGAAGTGGCGAGTGTGGGTATCACCGAACAAAAAGCAAAAGAAAAAGGATTGGATATTTTAGTCGGTAAATTTCCGTTTACTGCCAGTGGCAAAGCAAAAGCTGCCGGAAAATCAGATGGTTTCGTGAAATTAATCATCGACAAAAAATACGGCGAAGTATTAGGTGCGCATTTTATTGGTGAAAATGTAACCGAAATGATTGCAGAAATAATTGTGGCACGTAAATTAGAAACAACCGGCATGCAAATTTTAAAGTCAGTGCATCCGCATCCGACGATGAGCGAAGCCATCATGGAAGCTGCTGCTGCTGCGTATGGCGAAGTGATTCATTTGTAAATTAATATAGTTAGATAAAAAAAGCGAACTCTGGAGTTCGCTTTTTTTTATGAAGTATGCATTGCTTATCGAATGATATACAATTTACCGTACCCTTTCTTGAAGTATTTATCTATAGATGATTGTTTCACTTCAGTAGAGGTACCATCTAAGTTTCTTGTCATAACACGATAGAAATAAACACCATTTGCCAAACGATCGCCGAAGTTGTCTGTGCCGTCCCATTTGTAATCTGTTACATTAGTACCTACATGCAGGTTGCCCAATTCTTCACGCGTAATTTCTTTCACTACCTTTCCGGTGGCACTGAAAATCTGAATTATAAGTTGCTCCGGAATGGTGGCACCCGTTAAGGTAAATACAAATTGTGTAGAGGTAGAGAACGGATTCGGATAGTTCAAAACATTCGTTATTGATGGCTTGGAATCTACTTTAAATTTGATTCTGTAATCGTATCTGCCGGCGTCATTTTTACTTCTGTCAATTCCCTGCGCTCTTATTTCATACGTGCCGTCCGTTAAAGCAGGCTTATAAATCAGGCGTGCTTCATTCGTTTTTCCGTTATTGAGATTAGTTGCCGGAATGAAGGTAACATCGTTCTGGCTTCGTTCTACCAGTACTGCTTCTGTCGGATTGTTTGGATAATACATGTAAATTAAAAATCCGGAAGTGTCATTTAAGGCCAGGTACTTATTTTCATCTTTTAACCTGAACAATATTTCCGGGTTGGCAGAAACGTATTCACCGTCTGTAATGTGTCTGCCATCAAAAGTTACATCGAACAACGGATTGATCTTGTCGCGGTCTACATAAAGTTTAAACTCTGCAAAGTTGTTGAAATGGAATTGTTCCGGCTGGTCATCATCCGGATTTACTTCTACTGTAACGGAATTCAATCCGAAGAAATTGAAACCGGAAAAAGTGTAATCAAAACTGATGTTCATAGATTGCTTTGCCGGCAAAGGACCAAATCGTTTGTAGAAGGAAGTGATGTTGTTAGATGCATCTTTGATAATGAATTTTACCAATAGGCTATCCATGTTTATCGGTGTCACGTTTTCTACGGCAACCGTCATATTAAAGTTTTCGCCGGAAACTATAGTATCTCTGGTTTTAGAAAAGAAGATGGTTGGGTTGACAACTGCTTCTGGTGCTTTGTCGTAGTATAATCTCCAGTGGTCCATTTGTGGCGGTGTACCTAAGGAGTCATCTTTCGTCAGCCATAACATTTGTAAAAACGGATAGCGTTTCGCATCAATATCAATTGGAATAATGGAACCTTTGGATAATTCAAATGGAAGTAAGGTTCTGGTGCCAATTGTGTCGTAGCCATATAACTGAACTATACCTTCGTCATATGAGGTGGTGGTTTCTCTTGGATGCCATTCCATATTGAAATCTGTCCATTCTTTTGCCGGGCCAATGATGGGTGTTTCCATGGTTCCTTTTGTCCAGGTACCACCAAAAGAGAAAATGGTGTCTATGATATTCGGAATAAAGCGTTGAATTTGTAAAGGTGTATAAGACGGATTGCATTTTTGCAAAAAGAAAGCGAAAGGCGCATTTTCCTGCTGTTGTCTGATTCTGCTAACTCCTAAGTTTTCAAAAGCCTGGTAAAGATTTTCGTCACCGGATTGTGTGCTATCACCAAGCCACTGTGAATAGCCGGCATTGTAGAAACTGTATCCTAAAACATAAGCATTACATGGAATAGAGTTAATAAAATCTGCAAGATATTGTCTTTCCTGTTTTCCATTTGTAAAGTCATTCGTTATAAATTCAATTACATTTGTTGGATAGCGGTTGCAAGTGATATCGTTGAAAGGACCTCTGCAGCTATTTCCGATTTGATAAGTTTGCCAGTTTTGTCCGGTGTTGGCGTCATAAACAAAGAATATAAATCCTTTTCTCGCCCAGGCATTTCTTGCAATTAAATAACCATCCCAATAAGCTTCAATCTGTTGATCCGGAATAATACCATTTCTAATTTGTAAGGTTCGTGTTGTATTTGGATAATAAAACATCCTGTCATTTTTAATACTAAGTGTATTAAAAGAATTTTTTAAATACTGGAAATAATGAGACTGATTCCAACCTGTAGAAAGAGCAGTGTTATAAAGGAAAGAGCTGGTTTTCCAGTTGGCAGGTGCACCAACAACTGTATCCAATGCACCTCTCCAGTAATACACTTTATTTTGCAATAGCTGTATGGCAGGTTTCCAGTGGATAGTCGCACCTGGCTGAGTTAGTTTCACCTGAGTCAGTAAAGGACTATTAAAAAATTCAGTAGTGTCTATCTGAAAGATGTAAGATTTTGGAGTGGCAAACGGATCTGCTGTAGAGAATACTAATTTAAAGTTTGGATCATTGACCATGCAAAACTCGTAAGGGTAAATTGGAATGATATCATCCGCCAAAATAAGCTTAGTGATAGTCACTTCATTGTTTACCTCTGAATATTCGGAAATAGCATTTTCATAATCTACTTTAATACGGAATGTATTTAATCCAGGCCCATTTAATCTGTCTGATTTTATCCATATGCTAACAGTGTCTATGTTTCTGGCGCTGGGCACGGTAGCTTTAGAAACCTGAATTTGTCCACTCGGAAAAACTCTGTCTATATTTACTACATAAGTGGCATTCACTGCAGAACCAAGGTTTTTGACAATTACCTTAACTAAAAACGAATCAACTGCGGCATTTATATTTTGCGGTTCAAAAATTATACTGCTTTGGTCGATAAAATAGTCAGGTCTGTAATGAGTATTTATTCGTAATCCCGGATCGCCATGAAAAATCATTTGTTCACCAATCATTGGATTAATTAGACCGCCTGTTAAGATTACTTCTTTAGCCGTTTCTTTTAAGATATTACCAATCTTATCATTGTACATGGTATTTGCAAACCGGTCATAAAAGAAACTTGAATAAGCATTCAGATTGGATGCAACAGCATAAGTAACCGGCGCAATATAGCCAATACCAGCTTTGTCTGCTGTTAAAACAAATCGTTCACTAAGAGATTTAAAGTCGACAAAAATACTGCCAACGAAACAACCATTAGACAACATCAGGTGGTATTTACCTTTGTTATCCATTCTGTCGGGTTCCAGATTAAAGTCTGTTGTTGTTGTTGCCGAGTGTCCAAAGAATGTAATTAAAGAGACACCGGTGTTGATGAGTGAATCGAGGAAAATATTTTGTGCAATCTGAATTGGATCTGTACTGTTTTTGAATAAGCTGCTAACATGACCTCCGAAACTAGGAGCCTCGATAACGCTTTTATATCCATCTAAATAATTTCTAAAAAGTTGTTGTTCAAAGTTATTGTTTCCTCCACCTAAGTGCAGTACATTTTTCATCCATAATTTATTAAAAGGAATTTGAGCAAAATTGAATGTGTCATTTAAAATAGTTTCATATTCTTTTACTTTTTCCAGATAAAGTCTCACTTCATCACCAGATAAAGCTGCTAAACGACCAATACCAAGTTGAGGATAATTTAAAACACCGGAACGTGCAGTCAGTAAATTGTCAGATGCAGGTTCACCGTATGTTTGCACAAAACTTCGGTCTATATTTCCTTGATTTCTGAAATTGTAGGTGTATTCAAATCCTTTTCCAATGATGTACACTAATTCAGGATCGGCAGAAAATTTATCAATTGCAAAATTTACGAAATTTCGAATTGCCAACGGATGCTGAATTATTCCATACCCAAACTGGTCATTTAACTCGTCAATATAATAAGTTTTGGCATTGAAACTTCCACCTTGAGAAGATGATCTGTAATTTTTATATTCATTAATATAGTCAACGCCATTGGTGCTGTTTCTAAGTTTTTTATTAGAAATGATTAAGAAATTTCCCTGTAAACTGGCATTCAGAAAGTTTGTAAAATTAATGCGTGATAAAGACGAGATGAGTGGGATATCTGTACCGGTTTGTGATGAAAGGTATAAATCATCTTTATCAAGTACAGTTTCGAAAAGGTGGAATTTTACGGCAGTGTCAACGATTGCAATATACCTTTGTTTGTTTTTTAAATCGTAAAGTACAGGTAAAGTTGATGCAGTATTAAAATTTTTTATTTCCAGGTAAAGTTCGTCTTTTTTAAAGAAAGAGAAATTTTGAATGCTTTTATTGTCAAAGTTTAAAATCCTTGGATAATCAACGATACCATATCCGATATAGTTATTTCTGTTGGGTATTAAATCTGATACTTGAATAAGGTTTAGGGCTTCTTTTAAATGCTGATTTTTAATGGTGTATTTATATCTGTTGATAGTTGGACCAAAGTTAAATTCTGTAGAGTCAAATGTGTTAAAGATTGTTTTTATCGTGTGATTACCAAATGAGTGAACAAGCAAAACAGAAAGAAATGCATCTGCTTCCGGAGATTTGTAAAGATATTTCATGTCAAATAATCCAGATTGGTCACTGTAAAATCTGTAACTTCCAAGATTGTTAAAACCAGAGGCTATACTTCCTTCACCAAGGTCAAAATCAGAATTAAATAGTTGCGGGAAAAAAGGAGAAACAGCAAGCCCTCTTAAAAAGCTATATTCTTTTTTTGCAAAATCTGAGTATTGATAAATTTTTGAATAACAATATTTTTCTGCTGCCGGAATCACACTTAAATCATTTGTTTGTTGCTGTATTCTGGCATTTATGTTAAATGGATCTAATGTTAGAAAGAATACAGCTGTATCTGAAAATAAACTTTGAAACTGGTTTGGTTGGTGATCCGGTGTTTTATAAAGGATGGAGTCTGTTTTGCCATCATTCTTTTCACCATAGAATTCAATAAAATCCGTAGAATTAAAGATGCCATTATTGGAAACGTATAATGGAACTTCCTGACCATTTCTGAAAAGTTTGAAGTCAGAACCACGTAATTGTGTTGAAGGAATTCCAACACTAATCAGGCTGGTATAGTTTATGCGATATAAGCTTGTTTTGCCGATTTTGAATTTGTAGTACGTCTTTGAATAGTCTATCCATTCATTTCCGTAGGGTTGTGCTTTTGCTAGTGCAAATAAACCAATCAAACAAACAATGTGAACTATTTTTTTTATCATTTTGGTTGATTTTGTAAGGGTTCAACTGGTTGTACCTGTTCTGCAGGTAATGTGATATTTTCCGGCTGCTCTGCAACATCCGCAGCATTAATCAATTCCGTACTTTCTTTTCTCTTGCGTTTATTTATACCAAGTTTCAGAGAAACAACATGTGAATATTGATTCTCAGAAGCCTTTCCTACGTCAGTGTATGCATAATCCACAAACACAAAGTTTTTGTATTTAAATCCGGCACCAATATTTGGTTGTACACTAAACGTTTTTTTACCTTTAGAGTTTAATAATTTCTGAAAATTATTCACTCCACCACGTACATAAAATATTTTCCAGAGTCCCAATTCCACACCGATCCGCGGATCCATACTTATCTTTCTTGTGGAAATAAGCGTGTTTCTTTGTCCGTCTGTGGTGAGTTCCCAGTCTAATTCTGCGGTCAGTTCAATTTTATCCTTGAAGGTTTTGTGATAAGCCGCTCCAAACTGAATTCTGGGCAGCGTTATTTCAGTAGAAGTTTTAGGAATCACATTACCTGTCTGTGCCAGAATTTGTTTCTCTTTGTCTGAAAAACTATATGACCAGGCATTAAATGTAGTTGTAATGTCTTTAACGGTTAAACCAATTTTCCAGTCTTTAATGGTATACATGACACCTATGTCAGCACCAAAACCCCAGGATCTGGCAAAACCACCGGCTTTGTTGTGAACTATTTTAGCTGTTACTCCAACTGATAGGTTTTGTATGATGGTACGAGCATAGGATAACAGAATTCCATAATTGCCTACTGAAAAGTTTCGAACATTATCGTAGTTAACACTTCCGTCTGCATCAATTAAATCCAGCGTGTTTGGAATGTCATCTACGCCAAAGCGCATAAAATTAACGGCAAAAGCGTGCTTGTTGCTGTCCAGCGGAAAAGCGATACCGGCATAATCAAACTTGGCAATTCCGGCAAAGTACTCATTATGCATAAAACTGAATTGCATTTTCGTCGGTATTCTAACCAAACCTGCCGGATTCCAGTAGCCAGCGGTAACATCCGAAGTGCTGGCTACTACCGCATTTCCCATTCCAAAATTGTGAGCGCCAACTCCAATATACATGAAGTCATTACTGTATTTTGGCGGCTGCGCATAAGAAAACATGCCCGTTAAAATCAATAAAGTAAGTAAAGTAAATTTAGTTTTTAGTAAATGCATCATGTAATTAAACGATTCATTAAAAATAGTATTGCGCCAACGTAAATATGAACAAGGTAAATTTACCCAAATTCTCGTAATAATTAGATAATATTTATTGATTTTTAGTTGCATATGGTATGTTTTGTAACTATTTGTAAAAATTATAGCGCACATTTGACCTTAAGCATTTCACAATTTGTATTTTTGCGAAAACTGAACAGATAAAATGAATTTTGTAGAAGAGCTAAAATGGCGCGGAATGTTGCATGATATCATGCCGGAAACAGAGAAATTATTGAACACCGAAATGGTGAAAGGCTATATTGGTTTTGATCCAACATCTGATTCACTTGGAATCGGAAATATGGTACAGGTAATGACGTTATTGCATTTTCAGCGATGCGGCCACAAGCCGATTGCGTTAGTAGGTGGTGCTACCGGCATGGTAGGTGACCCAAGCGGGAAAAGTGCAGAGCGAAATTTGT
>JBIKPT010000223.1:0-3942 GCA_044357355.1 Chitinophagales bacterium | reverse complement strand
CGAAACTTACACATGTCCGCTCTTTCACCCACAAATAGTTGGTCTACCGCATTTTCCCAATGGCTATACCAGTTGTCAAAATCTGATTTGGTAAGTGTTGTTAAGCTGTTTACAGTAAAATGTTTTTCGGTTACGTTTCCGCGATATTTATCGCCATCCAGTAAAATTCCTTCCCAGAAATCTGCTACCAATGGAATATGTGTTTCTAAATGAAGCGGACTGATTTCTTTGAAAATTTTCCCTAATCGTTCATCCTGAAATGATAATTCATAAAAGCAGGTGATGAGTGCTTCAATATCTTTTCTGGTTGTAATGTCATTTTTCATTTCTGCTTATCTGGCTTCCAGAGAATCCATCGTGGAAATTGTATAGGTGGCTTTGTTTAAAAGATTATCATTTAAACTTTCTGTCACCCATAATTTGTTATTATAAATATTGATACTGTCATTGTCAAAAAAGGTGCTGAGTCTGCTAAAGGTATCCGTCTTGGTTTTCCACCTGTAAAGAAAAATTTAGTATAGGCACCTTTCGGAAAAGTATCCACGCTTCCGTTTCTGCAATCCTGATTTACCAGTTTAGTTTCGTTGGGTGCAATCACGGCAGAATCGATGGTGAAATAGAAGCCGGAATCTATGAATTTATAACTCTTTAACGTTACACTTGATGATAAGTCGTTTTTTACATAAAATTCAGCGCAGCCAACCTGGTCGTCAATAAGTTTGCACGATGTAAGAATTGAAATTATAAATACAATTAGAGTTACGTTTCTCATTATTAGGATTTTAGTTCTATAAATATAGATATTATTGTTCTCTGCTCAAAATTTATTACAGTTTCGTTTTTTTACTTCATTTAATATCGGATAGATATAAAATTGCTATTTACCGATAATTTTTATATATTTGTGGTCTGGTGTGGAAATTTGACTTATCCGATATTAATGATATGCAATCTGCTTTTGACAGATTGTATGAAAAGAAAGCAATGTTGCAGAAAGCAAGGCCATTGCCTAAAATTGCCTTGCAGAAAATCAAGGAAAGTTTATCTCTGGAATGGACCTACAATTCCAATAGCATTGAAGGCAATACATTAACACTTCAGGAAACAAAATTGGTTTTAGAAGAAGGTATAACGATAAAAGGTAAATCTTTGAGAGAGCATTTCGAAGCACACAACCACGAAAAAGCCATTGATTATTTGTATACATTAGTTAATGATGATTATGTGTTAAGAAGCATAGATATCTTGTCGTTGCATGGTTTAGTGTTGCGCAGTATTGAAGATAATTTTGCAGGAAGAATCAGAAATGGTGGTGTGCGTATTGTTGGTGCTAATTTTGTGCCGCCAAATGCCAATAAAGTTGCTGATTTGTTAGATGAACTGATCGCCTTTGTAAATGAAAATCCATTAGGATTAAATGATATTGTACTAGCTACCATTTTTCATCATAAATTAGTCTGGATACATCCGTTTTTTGATGGCAACGGCAGAACCGTTCGTTTAGCGATGAATTTATTGCTGATGCGAAAAGGTTTTCCACCAGCCATTATTTTAAAAAATGACAGAAAGAAATACTATGAAGCACTCAATCAGGCAAATAAAGGCAGCTATCAAAAACTTACGTTGCTAATGGCACAAGCCTTAGAGCGCACATTAAATATTTATATGAGTGTGTTGCCTGATAACGATAATGAGTATATCTCTATTTCGTCTTTAGTCGAAGAGCCGAGTGTTCCTTATGGTCAGGAATATATAAGCTTGCTGGCACGCCAGGGAAAAATTGATGCCTACAAAGAAGGCAGAAACTGGCTCACTACGAAAAAGGCTGTTGAAGATTACATACAGAACAGGAATAGAGAAAGATAGGATTGTTAGAAATAGAAAAAGGTGATTCTAAAAGAATCACCTTTGCTTTCTCATGAATGGCAAACTACAACGTTGTCTTAATATTCAACTCTTTCATCTGCTTCTCATCAATCGTACTTGGTGAATCCAACATCACGTCTCTGCCTGAATTATTTTTTGGAAATGCAATAAAATCACGAATGGTTTCCACACTATTCAACACCGCACATAATCGGTCGAAACCAAATGCCAAGCCGCCGTGTGGTGGTGCGCCATATTCAAACGCATTCATTAAGAACCCAAATTGTTTTTGTGCTTCTTCATCCGTAAAACCTAAGCGTTTGAACATTTCTGCCTGCAATGCTTTATCGTAAATACGAATAGAGCCACCGCCAACTTCCACGCCATTAATCGCTAAGTCATACGCATCTGCACGCACGCGCGCCGGATCGGTATACAAGAAATCGATGTCTTCTTTTTTCGGTGAAGTAAACGGATGGTGCATCGCAAACCAGCGATTGTCTTCTTCAATATATTCCAATAAAGGAAAATCCAACACCCACAATGGTTTGAAATCATCTTTTTTGCGCAAACCTAAACGATTACCCATTTCCAGACGCAATTCATTCATTTGTTTGCGGACTTTATCCGTGTTACCACATAAAACTAAGAGCAAATCGCCTTGTTTCATATTGGCAGCTTCAGCCCATTTTTTCAGTTCTTCTTCATTGTAAAATTTATCTACAGAAGATTTCAATGTACCATCTGTATTGTATCTTAAATATATTAAACCGGTTGCGCCAATTTGCGGACGCTTCACAAAATCCGTTAATTCATCTAATTGCTTGCGTGTATATTCAGCAGCGTTTTCCGCATTAATACCAATCACTAATTCCGCATTATCAAATACGCCAAAGCCTTTTCCTTTCAACAACTCATTCATTTCTACAAACTGCATATCGAAACGAATATCAGGTTTGTCACTTCCATAAATTCGGATGGCATCGTCATATTGCATACGCGGAAAATCAGCTAACTCAATACCTTTTACCGTTTTGAAAACATGTTTAATCAAGCCTTCAAACATGTTCAAAATATCTTCTTGTTCTACGAAAGCCATTTCGCAGTCTATTTGTGTAAACTCAGGTTGTCTGTCGGCACGTAAATCTTCGTCTCTGAAACAACGTGTAATCTGATAGTATTTATCAAAACCGGAAACCATCAGCAATTGCTTAAAGGTTTGCGGCGATTGCGGCAAGGCATAAAATTGCCCCGGATTCATTCTGGATGGCACCACGAAATCTCTTGCACCTTCCGGTGTTGATTTGATTAAGAAAGGTGTTTCAATATCTAAAAAACCATTCGCATTTAAATACGTACGTACTTCGTGTCCGACTTTGTGACGGAAAATAATTTTTTCCTGTACTTCATTTCTGCGCAAATCTAAGTAACGGTATTGCATACGAATATCGTCGCCGCCATCGGTTTCATTTTCAATCGTAAATGGTGGTGTTTTAGATTCTGATAGAATTCTGAAATCCTGAATTAAAATTTCAACATCACCGGTTGGATTTTTTGGATTTTTATTGGAGCGTTCCACTACCATACCTTCTGCCTGAATGACAAACTCACGACCTAATCGTTTGGCTCTGTCGAACAGTAAATGATTCGTATTGTTATTGAATACGATTTGTGTGATTCCATATCTGTCACGCACATCCAGAAATAAAAGTTCACCAAAGTTACGGCTGGTTTGCACCCAACCTGAAAGCTGAACCTGTTTGTTCACGTCTGTAATTCTCAATTCTCCGCAAGTGTGACTTCTGTACATTTTTTTAGTATTAAGTAGTAAGTAATAAGTAGTAAGTGTTATTACTACCATTATACAAAAATAAGAAGATAAATATTAAATAGAGGTTAATGTTATAGCAAAAAAAGCTTCTGAGAAAACTCAGAAGCCTCAACTTCAAAATTCTTGGTTAGTATTAATCTACCGATGCCGCATTTCTGTGGAATCGTGTGATGATATTTGGATTTGGATGCAACGGAACTGCGGTAGTGTCTTTTCCTTCATAAGGAATGATAGATAAGACATAT
>JBIKPT010000068.1:0-13609 GCA_044357355.1 Chitinophagales bacterium | reverse complement strand
TATGAAAATCTTTGTGCAACGGATTTATCAGATAATTAAATTCTTCAGGTATCACCACTGAAGGTACTTTTAAAAGTAATGTTGTATTTTTTTTCAGCCAGCTATCTCCAATCGTTTTAAAATTACTATTCAAGCCATTTTCAATTAGTTCATCTTTAATTTTAGCATAACTTATTTCATCTACATTATTTTCCGGTACTTCAATCGAAACTACAGAAAAATCCATCAGCTTCACATTTTTAGGTGGCAAATGCACCAATACTTCTAAAGCTGCCAACGCTCTTGTAGAAGATGAATAAACAACAGCATTGCCTACATTATTCCATCTTCCGCCATATAACTTGGAACCAATTCCGTTAATATCATTAGCGTAACGTGTATTGCAGATTCTGTAAACTATCATAAATTCCCTTTAGGGATTTAGGGTTTATGCAAAAATACCATGCTCTATTCTTCCTAATTCTTGTTCTAATAATTCAAAACCAAAGATGGTATCTAAAAAAGAAATAGGCTTTTCATTGCTGAATATAAGAATCGGTGATTTCATCCAATCACAAAAATTATCTAAAGTGCCGAATACATCAGCGCCTCTTTCGTATAAACGTTGCAAATGCAAAGCACGCTCTGATGCATCCTTACTTAATACATCTTTATCTTCGTAGCGTTGTAAGGTGCGCTCTGAGATATTTAAAATAGAGGCCATTTCTTTCAGCGTCAAATCGTATCGCTTCATCAGATTTTCTATCTGATACATCGCCATACCATTTCTAGACCTGTTAATTAAATGATGTGCATCATCTTTTATGATAGAGGAAAATGAAGATTCCGAATAACAGGGTACTTCTTTATCCATTACCAGCGTTGCTGGTTGTTCTTTGATAGGATATCTGGTTGGCTTCTTTTTCAAAACACGTCATTTGTCACAAATATAATACACTTTGTCGTGATTGTCAATTTTTTCACAAAAAATGTTTCTCATTTTTCATCACGTTTTCTAATGTCCACTCAATTTTTTGCTCAAATGGTGATTGACGGACCTTGCAATCTGATTTATAGCAGCTTTTACAGGATTCTGGCAGACAAGGATCCGCATGTATGAAGGTTTCTAAATTATTTGGAATAATTTGTTTGATATTTTCTTCTACTGACTTCAATTCATCATGTACTTCATTTGCATTAAAATACCAGGGCACTGTAGTATGGCAATCGATATGAATTTTGTCGCCAAATTTTATGATGCGCAGATTATGAATATCTATCCAGTTTTGCTGACGGTTGCTGTTTAGCTGTATCACAACTTTTTCTAACAAGGAAAAATCAGCTTCATCCATAATGCCGGCCACCGATTTTTTCAGGATTTTATAGCCACTGAAAATAATTAAAAAACCCATCAGTATGGAAACAACATTGTCTATCCAGTATATTTTTGTAAGATAAATAAAGCCTAATCCAATCAACAAACCAATAGATGTATAAGCATCTGACTTTAAATGTTCACCACTGGCAATCAACGTAAGTGAACTGTTTTTTTCACCGCTTTTCTGTGCAAAATGTCCAAGTCCGAAATTGATGATACCTGAAATAACAATTAATACCAAACCTACATCCAGACTTGAAATTTCTATAGGCTTAAACAGGTTGTACGTAGATTTTATAATCATAGAAATACCGGCAACCAGAATCAAGCTGCCTTCTATGCTGGCGGAAATAAACTCAATTTTGCCGTGTCCGTACGGGTGATCTTCATCGTGCGGTTTGGCTGCGAGATACAAACTATATAACCCGAAACTGCCGGCAACTATATTAATAATACTTTCTAATGCATCTGTTAAAATAGCATTGGAATTGGTTTTAAAAAATGCATAAAATTTAACCGCTAAAATAAAAACGCCTACAATCAATGCAAACGATTGTACAAATATTTTCTCTCTGCTGTTAGGTGTTTGCTGGGCGATAGACATATTAATAATTACGTTCGGTAATATAATTTACCAAATCCAGCAAGCCTGTTTTAGCAGGTGAATCTTCAATGGTTTTAATAATGTCAAAAGCACGGTGTTTATATTCGTACATCATTTCTTCTGTATATTTAATGCCGCCTTTTGCTTTGATAAACTTTATCAGTTCATCCACTTTAGGCCTGTCTTCATTATGATTTTTTACGGTGTTGATAATCCACTTTTTCTCGGCTGCATTTGAATTATTCAACGTATAAATAAGCGGCAATGTCATTTTCCGCTCCTTGATATCCATGCCACGCGGTTTGCCGATATCCGCTTCACCATAATCAAATAAATCATCTTTTATCTGAAACGCAATACCAATGTTCTCACCTATCAACCGCATCTTTTCTATCAGTTCAGCATTATCTGTTGCAGATGCTGCGCCAACTTCACAGGCAGCCGCAATCAGCGAAGCCGTTTTGTTTTTTATAATCTCAAAATAAACGCTTTCATCAATATCCAGCTTTCTGGCTTTCTCCATCTGCAGCAGCTCGCCTTCACTCATGCGTTTAACGGCGTTGGATGTAATGTGCAACAGGTGATAATTTTTAGTCTCTAATGCCAGCAGCAATCCTTTCGATAAAAAATAATCACCTACCAAAACGGCAATCTTATTTTTCCATAAAGCATTCACTGAAAAAAAACCTCTTCGCTCGTAAGAATCATCTACCACATCATCATGCACCAGTGTGGCTGTATGCAAAAGTTCTACCAATGAAGCACCGATATAGGTAGACTCGTTTACTTCTCCGCACATTTTTGCCGCCAGGAAAATAAACATCGGACGCACCTGTTTCCCTTTTCGCTGATAGATATAATAATTGACTTTATCGAGCAGTGCTACATGACTTCGCATCACTTCCCGAAACTTCACTTCAAACAGTTCCAGCTCTTTTTCAATAGATGCTTTTAAAATATCTACTTTGTTACTCAACGATTGTTTATTTTTGGTAAAGGTAAATGTTTAATTCGTAGCACAATATACAAACTTTAATACATGCAAAAAACAACACAAGTGATAAACGGTTCTAAAGGAAAGCGTGTTTCTATTGATGTATCTTATTCTGAATCTGCAGCACAAAAACCGATGATTATATTTTGTCACGGATTTAAAGGATTCAAAGACTGGGGCCATTTTAACCTGATAGCGGAAGCATTCCTTAAGCACGATGTTGTTTTTGTGAAATTTAATTTTTCTTACAACGGCACAACCATAGAACAACCAACAGACTTTGCCGATTTGGAAGCATTTGGCGAAAATAATTTTTCCATTGAATTAGATGATCTGGGATTAGTAATTGATTATGTAGCATCCATTGCAGCTGATTATGGCGGAAATAAAAACGAGCTTTACTTAATCGGGCACAGCCGTGGTGGTGGTATGGCTATTTTAAAAACCTTTGAAGATAAACGCATCAAAAAACTATGTACCTGGGCTAGTGTAAAAGATGCTGCTGATTTTTTTGATCATCAAGATATAGAAAAATGGAAAAAGGAAAGCTCTATTTATACCTACAATTCCAGAACGCTGCAAAATATGCCGTTAAATTATCAGCTATACGAAAATTACATTGCCAACAAAGCACGTTTAGATATTCCAAAAGCAGCAGCAAATATTGAAGTTCCGTGGTTAATTATACACGGCACCAATGATACTTCTGTGCCTTCTTCTTTTGGAGAACAACTTCACCAATGGAACACCAACAGCGAATTATTTTTGATAGAAAATGCCGACCATACGTTTGGCGGCAAGCATCCATGGAACGAAATCATCTTGCCGGATGCATCTACTATCCTGATACAAAAAACAATCTCCTTTTTGTTAAACTAAAAACAGAGATAGTTTTTCCTCTATATCTGTCTCAAATTCGAAAAAATTATTATTCTTTTGGTGGATTATCTTTGTTGGGATTGGTATTTGCTTTTCCCTGATTGTTAGGTCGCGGTGGTCTGTTTTTATTTGGTCTGTTCTGATTATTTTGCGGACGATTCTGCTGCTGCTGATTAGCAGGTTTTTGCTGCGCACCTTGTTGTTTCTGATTATTCTGCGGCGGACGATTCTGCTGATTGGATTGATTGCGCGGCGGTCCCTGTTGTTTGTTTTTATGAAAATTCTTTTTGTCTTTTCTGTCCAGACTTGCCAGAGAAATCTGACCAACCACATCGGCAAACTCTATACTTTCTTCTGCTGTTTTTTCTTCCGCTTCTGCCAAATCGGTTATGTCTGCAGGTTTTTTACCATTGGCATTCATTTCCAACACCATTTTCACATTTTCCAGCGAGATGGGATAGAACGTGCCGGAACCTTTTACAGTATAAAACATCAATCCTTTCAAAATATCTGTTTTCATTAAACGTGCATCACCGGTTTCCAGCTGTAAGGTTTCTGCTCTTTCCGGCACAAATCGAAGCGCATCTAAATACGTATCCAGTTCATAATTTAAACAACATTTTAAGCGACCGCATTGTCCGCTTAATTTTGTTTGGTTGATAGATAAGTTCTGGTAACGCGCCGCTGTGGTATTCACAGATTTGAAACTCGTTAACCAGGTAGAACAACACAGCTCACGGCCACAAGAGCCGATGCCGCCAACAATTCCGGCTTCCTGACGAGCACCAATCTGGCGCATTTCAATTTTTACTTTAAATTCTGAAGCCAAGACTTTGATCAACTCGCGGAAATCCACACGACCATCTGCCGTATAATAAAAAGTAGCTTTTTTCCCGTCTGCCTGATATTGAACATCACCCAGTTTCATATCCAGACCAAGGTTGCGTGCCAGCACGCGCGCTTTCAGCATGGTTTGTTTTTCTTTTGCACGCGCCTGTTCCATCAAGTTCAGCTCATTGTCTTTGGCAATACGCAAAATACTTCTGATATCTTCCGAATTTTCTTTCACGCGTTTGCGCTTCATTTGCAGACGCACCAACTCACCGCTTAAGGTCACCTGACCTAAGTCATAGCCTTGCACTGCTTCCACGATAACATAATCGCCGGTAAACACATCGAATCGTTTATCATTGCGATAAAAGCCTTTGCGCGAGCCGTTTTTAAAACTTACTTCGTGAATATTGTATTTGGCATACGGATCAGCAGTGATATCGCTGAGCCAGTCGTGTACTTCTAATTTGGAACAGCCACCTGTGGCACAATGTCCGTTATTTTTACAACCGCCAGGCGTACTGGTGGTACCGCAACTATTACAACTCATTTTATCTTAGTATTGAGTAGTAAGTATTGAGTAGTTAGAAAATCTATTCAATACTGACTGAATATGAACAATTATTTTCAGTAACTTATCTACAGTTTTAAACTTTAGATAAGTCATTCAGACAAAAATACACTAAAAATTGAGATTTTTAAATCGAAGTTGTTCGCAAATGTTAATCCCTGTAAGAACACCAGAAAAAATAATTCACCGCTAAATACCTATTGTTCAATCCGTTGACTATTTTTTTAACACATGATGACCTGTTTCCAACCTCACCAAAGCAAATTACCTTTAATTTTTAGCGCGTATAATTTTATGCATGCGCAATGACATATCCATCAGCACCATCTTCGGGCTTACGTTGCGCTCTATCTCGTAGTGTTTTTTATTAATGAGTTCCAGTAACAAAGCCATTTTATTAAGGTTGATATATTTTTGAAGTGCCATTGCCATTTTCTGTTCGTCATCCGTTAATCGGACAACGGAACCAGGCACAAATTTCATTTGTAATGTTTCGCGCAAAATATGCAGCATGTATTCTAAAAAAGACTTCAGGTTTTCTCTGCCAATTTTACTCATTTCTTCTGCCCATTTTACCAAAGAACCGGAATTAGATCCCTCTTCCAGTCTTATTGAATAGCGCAATAATTCAGTCAGGCGCATCGTTTCTACAGAAATAGTAGCATCTATCAACTGCATGGCATCATTAAAATTACCATCCGCAAGGTAAGCAATATGTTGCGTGTTTGCCTGCGGAACGCCTTTTCGTAATAATGTCTGGGCCACGGCTGCGTCGTCAATCTTATTAATTTTCACCAACTGGCATCGCGACAAGATGGTTGGCAAAATCTCTTCCTGGTTTTCTGCTACTAAAATAAGTACCGTATTTTCCGGCGGTTCTTCCAGCAATTTCAGCAAAATATTACCTTCTTTCGAAAGTGCTTCTGCCATCCAGATAATCTGAATTTTATAGCCGGCTTCAAACGCGGTTAAACTCAGGCCTTTCAAAATATTGCGCGCTTCATCTGCGGAAATATTGCCTTGTTTATTTTCTGCACCTATACTTTGCAGCCATTCCAACTCGTTTAGATATGGGTTCTTAATCACCTCTCTGCGCCATTCCTGAATGTAATCCGTACTTAAACTCTGTGACGGTGAAGGCTTTTTCGGAATAATCGGATAGGTGTAATGAATATCAGGATGTATTAATTTCTGCGCTTTCACGCAAGCACCGCAAACACCACAGCTATCCAGGTCTGTTTTATTTTCACAAACAATATATTGGGTAAATGCCAATGCCAAAGCGAGTCCGCCGGCTCCAGGTTGCGATAAAAACAACTGCGAGTGTGGAATATTTCCGGCTTTCCCGATTTCGAGTAAATGATCTTTTATTTCCTCCTGACCGATGACATCTTTGAAAAGCATGTGCGAAAATAGTGTTTAGTTGCGAGTAGCGAGTCGTGAGCGGTTGTAAATTTATAAACATGCATTTAGGTAGTTGTGAGTCGTGAGCATGAGTCGTAAGTCGTAAGTCGTGAGTTGTGAGTTGTTAGTTATAAGAAATAGCTTTAAACAATTAGACAGTAATTTCCTTATATCCCATAACATCTTAACAATTAACTTTTTAATCTTAACTTTATACCATGAGCAAAAAAGTAGCCGTTATTCGCAGAGCCACCTTCAATGCAGCACATAAACTGTGGAATAAGCAATGGACACCTGAGAAAAACAAAGAAGTATTTGGTTTGTGTGCCAACGAGCATTTTCACGGACATAATTATGCGCTGGAAGTGAAAGTGATTGGCGAAATTGATTTGGAAACCGGTTATGTGATTGATTTAAAAATCGTGAAAGACATAATAAAAGAAGAAATTGAAGAACGGTTTGACCACAGAAACCTCAACTTAGACACTAAAGAATTTGCGAGCCTCAACCCTACTGCAGAAAATATTATCGTCGTTATTTATGATTTGATTCGTGCAAAACTGGACAGTAAATATGAATTGTATATAAAGCTCTGGGAAACAGAAAAAAATATTGTAGAGTATCCGGTAAAATAAACCCATGTCTGTAGCCACTACCGTTCTGTTTCTGGTTCTGTCTTTTATTGCTGAAATTTTGGGAACCATAAGCGGTTTTGGTTCGTCTACTTATTTTATTCCGGTTGCCAATTATTTTTTAGACTTCCAAACGGTGCTTGGCATTACGTCGGTATTTCATGTGTTTAGCAATATTTCTAAAATTGCCTTATTTAAAAAAGGATTAGACAGGAAAATCTTATTCCAGATAGGTATTCCAGCCGTTGTTTTTGTCATCATCGGCGCATTTGCCGGTAAGTATATCAATGTAAAATATTTACAACTGGTGTTGGCTTTATTTTTAATCGGATTGAGTATTCTTTTCCTGATTAAAAAAGAACTGAAATTTGATGCTGACAAGAAAAACAGTTTTATTGGCGGCAGTTTGTCCGGTTTTTTTGCAGGATTGCTCGGTACCGGTGGTGCCATTCGTGGTATAACGATGGCTGCGTTTAGTGTAGAAAAGTCTGTCTTTGTAGCCACATCTGCTGCCATAGATTTAGCGGTGGATGGTTCCAGAATGGTGGTTTATTTTTTCAATGGTTATATTCACCAACACGATTTGTATTTAATTCCATTTTTAATAGTGATTGGCTTTGTCGGTTCTTATATTGGCAAACTCATCTTAGATAAAATACCACAGGAAAAATTCAGAGTGCTGGTGTTGGCACTCATATTTATTGTAGGCATCACGATGATTCTGAAATTTTTTGGCATTAGTTATTTTTCCGAGTGATTTTTCACGTAAAGCCGCAAAGATCCCAATTTATTTATGTTTTCTCAATAACCTTTCTTTAGCATTTACCTGCTGATCTTTTCTTCATTCCTTAAAATTCCTTAATAAATTAAAGCCAACGAACTAAATATTAGTTTTCAGCGTAATAGCTTGTAACCAAACCAATTTCAAATGAAAAAAGTATTTTTTCTTTGCATGACGGTAGGCTTGTTAGCTACCTCTTGCGACTGGTTCAAAAAATCTGAACCGACAGAACCACCTGTTGTAGAAACACCAATCGATGGTGATGATTCTACCTTAGTAACAACCGACGACAGTAACGCACAAACGAAAGACAGTGCAGTGGCCGTTGTTGAAGTAAAAACGGAAACAAAGAAAGAAGTAAAGAAATAAAAACTTCTTTTAATGAAAGCGAGGCGGTCCAATGGACCGCCTCGCGCTATTTTAAATCGCTGATTAAACAGATTAATTGATTTCGCAAATTATATTTACATCAATGCTGCCACACCAGGCAAAGTCTTTCCTTCAAAAAATTCCAGTAATGCGCCTCCACCGGTGGAAACAAAACTGACTTTATCTGCTAAACCAAATTTATTTACGGCTGCTACGCTATCGCCACCGCCAACTAAGCTGAATGCTCCTTTTTGTGTGGCATGTGCCACGGCTACGGCAATACTTTTAGTACCATTCTGAAATTTCTCCATTTCAAAAACACCCATTGGTCCGTTCCATAAGATAGTTTTAGAATTTTTAATCACTTCACCAAAGGCAACAATAGAATCGTGTCCGATATCCAAACCCATCCAGCCTGCAGGAATATTTATGTTATCTGCCACTTTAATGTTTGCAGCATTGTCAAATTTATCAGCAATAATAGAATCTTCTGGCAATAAAATATTCACTCCTTTTTCTTTTGCTGTTTTCAAGATGTGCAGTGCCAGTTCCAGGATATCTTCTTCTACCAAAGAATTACCTACATTGCAACCCAATGCCTTTATAAAAGTATATGCCATTCCTCCACCGATGATTATATTATCTGCAATCTTCAGCAAATTTTCAATAATCAAAATTTTGTCAGATACCTTTGCGCCACCTAAAATAGCGGTGAATGGTTTCTCAGATTTATGTATTACTTTTTCAGCATTAGCCACTTCTGCAGCCATCAAAAAGCCCATTGCTTTATTTTCTTTCGAGAAATGTTTAGCAACAATGGTAGTGCTGGCATGTGCACGGTGTGCTGAACCAAAGGCATCATTTACATAGATATCGCCGTGCTGTGCCAGCTTTACGGCAAATAGCTCCTCACCTTTTTCTTCTTCTTTATGAAAACGGGTATTTTCCAGTAATAATATTTCACCGTTTGTTAAAGCAGCCGACATTTTTCTGCTTTCATCGCTGACACAATCGTCCGCAAACTTTATATTTCTGTGTAATAAATCAGAAAGATGGTTGACCACATGATGTAAGGTAAATTTTGCCACATCAATAGTTCCGTCTTCTTTAAGTTTTTTTAAAGGTCTTCCGAGATGAGACATCAGCACCACACTACCGCCATCTTCTAACACCTTACGAATAGTAGGTAAAGAAGCTTTAATTCGTGTATCATCTGTGATATTGAAATTTTTATCAAACGGAACATTAAAATCCACTCTGATTAAAGCGCGTTTATTTTTAAAATTAATGGAATCTACAGTTTGCATGTGTTTATTGAGTTGGTCATTAGGAAATTTGCACCATGTACAATTGTATTGCAAAATTAAAAATAAAGTAGGATAAACGCTAAATAAATAGTAATAGTAGTGTCTAATCCAAAAATGCCACCTTTTCGACTAATTCGGCGAGTCGGTTAGCATAGCCATATTCATTATCATACCAGCCGACAATTTTTACCAAATCACCAATTTGCTGTGTTAATCCTGCATCAAATGTACAGGAATACGGAGAATGAATAATATCAGATGATACAATAGGATCTTCTGTATATGCCAGGATATTCTGTAAGTTTCCTTCAGCGGCTGCTTTAAATACGGCGTTGATTTCATCCACCGTCGTACTTTTTTCAATGTTACAGTACAATTCTGTAGACGAGCCCACGATTACCGGCACACGAACGGCACCGCCTTTTATTTTTCCTTTAATTTCCGGCATAATCCATTCCAACGCTTTATTGGCATTGGAAGTAGTGGGCACTATATTCTGTGCAGCTGCTCTGGCTCTTCTGAAATCGCTGCCATGTATACTGTCGTGCAGTTTCTGGTCGCTGGTATATGCATGAATGGTGTTCATAAACGCATTTTTAATACCGAAATTATCCAGCATCACTCTTGCCATAGGTGCCAGACAATTAGTAGTACAAGATGCATTGGAGATAATGGTATCTTCGTTGGTAATGATTTGGTCGTTGATGCCAACTACAATTGTTTTCACTGTTTTATCTGCCGGTGAGGAAATCACCACTTTTTTGGCGCCTGCTGCAATATGTTCCTGTAGTTTTTCTCGGTCTCTGTATTTTCCGCTGCATTCAATAACGATGTCAATATTTAAGTCTTTCCATGGTAAATCTTTAGATTGCGCAATGGAAGTGCTTATAATTTCCCGGCCATCTATAAACAGATGATCTTCTTTGGCGGTGATGATTTTATCCCATTTCCCTTGTGCTGTATCGTGTTTTAAGAGATAAACAAGTGCGTCGTTGGGTGCGATATCATTGATGGCAACGATATCGATATGGTTTTTATCGAATAAAAGCTGAAATACGAGTCGGCCGATGCGACCTAATCCGTTAATGGCTATTCTTGGTTTTATCATTTTGCTGATGATTTGTGTAAAAGTAACTTAGATTTTGAATTTAAAAAAGAAATTATTGTTAAGGTGTTGTAAGAAAGCAAAAAGTTGGTATATTTGCACTCGCTTTCAAAAACGGCCCGTTCGTCTAGGGGTTAGGACAGGAGATTTTCATTCTTCAAACACGGGTTCGATTCCCGTACGGGCTACCAAACCACAGTATAATTACTGTAAAAACCATTGATAATCAATGGTTTTTTTATTTTAAATTTTCTTTCTTTTCCTATTATTTCTTACTTTTTAGCATATTTTGTTACTCCTATGTTACTCGAGATACTTATTAGAACATTAATATTTATTGATACTTTGAATTAATGTAAGAAAATTAATTACCATATTTTGGAGTAACAATGGAGTAACAAAAAAAAGCCTCCAATATATTTGAAGGCTTATTTCTGAAGATTATTTAAAACTAACTACCATTCATCTTTATCAATTTTAGACTTTGACATTTCAGTTTTTAGGGAACTAATCATTTCATTAGTCTCTTTGTCTGTTTGATATTTTACTTCAATCCACAAATCATTTAAAATATTTTTACCATATCCTTTTTCTTTATAAAACTCTCTATTTGTTAAAACTCCAAGTGTACTATAGCTACCTTCAAATAAACATTCATCAATAAAGTCGGTAAATTCATACTTATAACGTCCATCTTTAACCCAAATAGATAATTTAAACCTAACATTACAAGGATAATTTGGTAATGTACCACCAAACATATTTTTTAAATAATGAGTAAAAAGTATTCCTTTTATTGATAATTCACCACTTTCTTTATCTTGTATTTGAGATACTTCTTTATAATTTCTAAATCTATCATTTAACCAAGCCCTTGCCCTCTCAAAAAGGATATTTTTTAAAATACTACTGTCAACTTTTATTACTTCAGTATATAGTAAAGGTCTATCATTATTAATGCTTGTATCTACATTCTGTGGATTTAGTTTTGTCGGAGGGTTACATACATTACATGCATTATAATCACTATTAAGAGCCTCTTTTAAATCTATTGCAAAATATTTTGAATTAACCTTTGGACAATCATTTTTGTGATATTTGTTATTGAAATTATTCACATAGACAGTTTGTGCTGAAATACTTATTACATGAAGTAATATCACAATCAATACTATGTATCTAATTCTTTTCATAGTTTTTATTTCAAATCTAATAAAATATCATTAGATATACTATATCATACCGCTTTCATAATAATTCAAAGCAGTTTGAGCACCGGCATAAAATGATGAAATAAAAATTACTGAAAATATGAATAAACGTTTCATACTGATTTACAGGCTGCTAAATATATTATTTGCAATACTGCTTGATAAGGTCATATGCACCGTAATGATGTAATTCACCTGCCTTACTCCAGTCTTTACAGGCTCCAGAAAAATTACCGGTATGGCCTTGCAGTAAACCTCTGTTCAGGTAGGCATCACTTAAACTTGGGTTTAATTCTATCGCCATGTTGAAATCTTCCAGAGCACCTTTATGATCCTCCAGTTTTTCCCTGACAATTCCTCTGTTGTAATAAATATCCACATAGCCCGGATTCAGCAGTATTACTTTATTAAAATCCCTGAGCGCTTCTTTAAACAAACCTACACTGCCTTCCGCAATTCCCCTGTTGTTATAAGCATCTACCATGGCAGAATCCAATTCCAGCGTTTTATTAAAATCCCGGATAGCACCATTATAATCACCTAAGGTTCCTCTGGCAATTCCACGGTTATAATATCCATCCACTGAATTTGGCTGTAAGGCAATTGCTTTTGTAAAATCTTTGATAGCGTCAACAAATTCAAATAAGTGATAATAGGCAATTCCTCTGTTGTTATATGCTTTTACATACATAGAATCCAGCTTTATGGCTTTATTATACTCCTGTATAGCGCCGAAATAATCGCCTTTAAAATCTTTGTTGTAGCCTTCTATAAAATGACTTTTCGCAGTTTGTGACCAGCCGGAATGCTGCATAAACAGAAAAGCGACTAAAAAAAAGACTGGGTACCTGAATAAAATGGACATAATAGTTATACTTATTTTTAAAGTTAAACATAATAATACAACCTTAAAATGATAAAAATCATTTTATCCGGTATTTGCAAATATGCAGTAAATTTAGTATCGTTTTACTGCCCGCAAAATTTTGAAAGATTATATATCGCTTTTTTGCTGCCCAATGCAGCAGCTTTAGTCCAGTCTGAGCAGGAAGACTCCTTTTCTCCGTAATAATAATTATAGTAAGCTCTGTTATTGTATGCATCTGCATAATCCGGATTCAATTCTATTGCTTTATTATAATCTGTTATGCATCCTGCATCGTCTCCGGAATAGAATTTTGAGAGGCCTCTAAAATTATAAACTTCCGGATAATCCGGTTTAAGTGCTGCAGCCTTATCATAATCCAGAATGGCAGCATTGTAATCTCCCAAAACTCTTTTGGAAATACCACGGAAACAATAAATTTCTGCATCCGTGCTGTCTAATGAAATTGCTTTATCAAAGTCTTTAAGTGCGTTTGCATCGTCTCCTGCAGCATTTTTTGCTTTTCCGCGAATAAAATAAGCGGTTTTAGCTAACGTATCTAATTCAATTGCCTGTGTCAAATCTCTTACAGCTCCGGTGTAATCACCCAGCGTATACATAATGCTGCCTCTGTTAAAGTAAGCATCAAAAGTTGGATTCGATAAAATAACTGCATTGAGTTGCGGAACAGAAGAAAGC
>JBIKPT010000222.1:0-3953 GCA_044357355.1 Chitinophagales bacterium | reverse complement strand
CAAAAAGATATACTACAGGCCGTAGAGGAATTTTTAGGCAGACCATCAGATAATAAAGCCTACATTAAAAGTTTGGGATTGGAGTAAAAGTGTCTTAGATTAATCATACTACAGATTATTTATTTAATTGGTTTTTTATTTTAAGATTCGACCTCTTGTCTTTTATTTAAATTTAAATGCAAGAATAATATTTTATAACTATCATTTTTTCTCAATAATAAAATTCATTTTTTATTTTCCTCACTAACAATTATGTTAAAAATTCTATGGAAATACTTCCATTTTGTTGCGTATTTATAATATTTAGACATCTTAATGTTAAACAAGAATAATAATAGATACTTATTTATCTACAAAATTCATCTTTTTACAACTTTTTATTATTTTTATGGTTTAACGATTAATTAACAAGCTTGTATTTTTTGAGTATTTCAAATCAATTTAAAAAATTTTTAAACTTTAAACAACCATTATGCAAACAACACTTCTAGAGATATTACCTATCTCAACAGACAATTATGTAGCCTTCACATTCTTTATAGGATGTATGGCTATGATGGCTGCTTCAGCCTTTTTCTTTTTTGAAGTCGGAAACGTAGATAAAAAATGGCGAACGTCCGTTTTGATTTCCGGAATTATCACATTTATTGCCGCTGTGCATTATTACTATATGAGAGATTACTACCTGACAACTAACACATCACCCACGTTTTTCAGGTATGTAGACTGGCTCTTAACTGTTCCGTTAATGTGCGTGGAGTTTTATTTAATCACCAAAAAAGCAGGTGCTAAGACTGGTTTGTTAATCAAACTGATTGCAGCATCCGTATTCATGTTAGTAACAGGCTACATAGGTGAAGCAATTTATGGAAAAGAAACTCAAAGCTGGATTTGGGGTTTTGTAAGCGGCATAGCTTATTTCTACATTGTTTACCTTATTTGGTTTGGTGAAGTTGCTAAATTAGCGAATAATTCAGGACCTGCCGTAGCGAAAGCAAACAAAGCCTTGGCATGGTTCGTATTAGTAGGTTGGGCAATTTATCCGATTGGATATATTGCAGGAACTGAAGGTGGTATATTTGGAATTAAAATGTTCCAAAATTTATCAATGGACATAGTTTATAACATTGGTGACGCCATCAACAAAATTGGTTTTGGTTTGGTCATTTATGTATTAGCTCAGTCTGAATCATCAGAAGCTGCTTAATATCTTAGTTTTAAAAGTACAGCACCATTGGTGTTGTACTTTTAATTTTTTAATCGGATTCACTTTTTTAAAATTACGATTATGGTGAAGTTGATGTTACTGTCGTCAGGAATATTATTATTACTGTTAGAGTTTTTTGTCTTTCCTGTGCCGGAAAAAATTCAATTTCTATTTTTTATAACAGGTATTCTTACTCTTGGTGTACCGCATGGTGCTGCAGATTTAATGGTAGCCATGCAGAATTCTAAAGCTGAAAATAAACCATTTTCAAAAATTTATTTTTTTTCAAATTATTTAGGACGCTTATTCCTCTTCGGTGCTATCCTTATATTCATTCCGATGTTAGGCAATATTTTATTTATGTTGTTCGCTGCCTGGCATTTTGGAGAAACAGACTTGAAGGAATTTAAAAATGATACTATTTCCGGTAAATTATTCGTAATAAGTTATGGACTGGTTATATTAGGTGTCATTTTATTAAACCACTTTAACGAGGTTATTCCACTACTTCAATATTTTGATGCCGGTATGAAATACCAGTCGAGCCTTTATTTTATTGATGAAAACAGATATAGTATATTGACACTTTTAGTAGCATTTTTTTTTATTGCTACGTTTCTTTACTTTTTTACCTCCAACACAACTATAAACCTGCAAGGTGAATTTTTATTACAATTTGCTTTCTTAATCATTATTCTTTTTAAATTACCTATGCTCTTAGGTTTCACTTTTTATTTTGTTGTCTGGCATTCTGTTTTATCTCTTAAAAACATAATCAGGTATTTACAAAAAGGTAGTAATTTATCTTTTGTCGTAATCGCCAAACAAATTGGGCTGTACAGTTTTCTGGCAACTATTGGATTTTCATTATTTGGTATGACAGGTTTTATGTTTGCAAATAAAGATACTCTGGTTGTTTACGTGTTTTTGGGGTTGGCTGTTTTAACGGCACCACATATGCAAATTATACACGACATGTATCATCGCATACGCTTAAAACAGGAAACTGTTAAGTAAGTATAATCTTTTGCTTTTTATCCACATTTTAAAACTATTTGTAAGTTGTTAGTGTTTAAACATCATTACAAACAAAACAAAAAACAATTTTATGAAATCAATTTTTAAATCTGCACTATTAATTGCAGCGAGTATTTTTACCGTACATTCTTACGCTCAAACATCGAATGACATTGTTGATATTGCTGCAGGTTCAGCAAATCACACTACACTTGTAGCCGCTGTGAAAGCCGCTGATTTGGTAGAGACATTAAAAAGCAAAGGACCTTTTACCGTATTTGCACCGACCAATGATGCTTTTGCAAAATTACCTGCAGGTACTGTAGAAAGTTTATTGTTACCGGAAAACAAAAGTAAATTGTCTGAAATTCTTACTTATCATGTGGTTTCCGGAAATTTAAATGCAACTGCTGTTTTAGCTGCCATCAAAAAAGGTAAAGGAAAAGTAGTGTTAACAACGGTTAACGGTGCTAAATTAACTGCGACTTTAGTTAAAGGCAAGGTTACATTGACTGACGAAAACGGCGGAAAATCAACTGTTACTGCTACAGATTTGACAGGTACAAATGGTGTCATTCATGTGATTGATACAGTAGTACTTCCAAAATAATTTTTATCTAAGAATTATTAAACGGCTGTTAATTAAGTAACAGCCGTTTTTTTTATTTAACAAACAAGTAATAGATTACATGTATTGCTTTTCACTGGATAAAGATGATACATATACATATTGTCTTTTAATTAAAAACGTCTGTTATTAATTAACAAAGCAATCTTATTAAACAATAGGTGCTTACGACTGTGTTAGAAATTAATTTTTGTATTGAGGAACAAAAGTCTAAGTCAGGAGTCAGCTTCCTTTTTAAAAAAATCCTGTATCAGAAAATTCATTAATTACTGTAAGTCTGCACTTACAGACGGTATGTCCTTTTTAAATTCAAGATATTCAAAAGCAATACTTACTAGTGTCGAAAAGATGAAATATACCACTAAGATTGTCGTGCCCAAAGGCAAGAAATTATTAAGTGTAAACCAACCGCCATAATAGTTTATGATTACAATAGCAATAACACATCTGATCAATTCAAACATCCATGCGTATTTATCTCTATCCATCAGTGAAGTATAGCAATATACTGTATAGAAAATAAAAAATCCGTATACAAATATGACTGGTTTTGGAAGGACTGCAATTTGACCGAATAAAAATATCATCAGAAAAAAGGTAATAATCAATTGAGTCCAAGACCAGATTCTTAAATAAATGCTCGCTGCAGGCATATATTTTTGTTGTCTGGTAACGTCTTGCGTGTAAGGTACAGGGTATTTTTCTTCTACATCTGCCGGTCTCCAACCCGTTGGCATAAACCATATACGAAATTTATCCCAGATATTGGAAGTGCGCCAGGCATCTTTGAAGAGCAAGGTGATGTGCAGGAAATTTATCTTAACAGGATTCCAGGTGTTTACCTGTCGGGTGATACCATAGACAGGTTTTACATCGGGTAATTCTTCCTGAAAAGTAACGAATAGTTTATCCCAAAGTATGGTAATTCCGCCGTAATTTTTGTCAATATATACAGGATTTATAGCATGGTGGATGCGGTGATGAGAAGGTGTTACCAAAATTTTCTCCAGAAAACCCATTTTATCAATGAGTTGAGTATGATACCAAAAACCTCCAAATAACATGACAACACCCAGCATAATAATAACGTCTGTTGTGACA
>JBIKPT010000221.1:0-4002 GCA_044357355.1 Chitinophagales bacterium | reverse complement strand
ATCCTACATAGCTGTTGCATTGGCGCTGTTAGTACTGGCAGATTTTTGGTCGGTCAGTAAACGCTATTTAAACGACGAAGATTTTGCTGAGCAAACTGCTATAGAAGCGAATACGTTTCCGCAAACACCAGCAGATGCTGCTATTCTGGCCCAAAATAAAGATGGTGCAAGAATGGCAGACTTTACGCTCGATATCTTTAACAGTGCAAATCCTGCCTATTATCATAAAACAATCGGTGGTTACAGTCCGGCGAAATTAAGACGCTATCAGGACATTATTGAACATGGTTTGAGTTATGATTTCCAGCTTATCAGTAAAATTGGTTTCGCTAAAGCGAACTATATGAATATGTTGAACACAAAATACCTGAAACAATCTCCGGAAGCAAATGGTGTGATGCAAAATGCATATGCTTTAGGAAACGCCTGGTTCGTTTCTGATTTTGTGAAAGTAAATTCACCTGAAGAAGAAATACTGAAAGTACGTGATATAAATCCTGCACGTACAGCTGTGGTGCATAAAGAGTTTGACGCTTACCTGAAAGATGCAACTCCAAATACAGATTCATCTGCACAAAGTGAAACGCGCTATATAAAACAAATAGATACTAAAGATCCGATGAAACTGGAATATTCGTTTAAATCTTCAGCAAATGAGTTTGTCGTGTTTTCTGAAGTGATATACAGACCAAACGTAGACTGGATTTCTTATATTGATGGAAAACCAGCCGACCATATACGTGTCAATTACATTTTACGTGGAATGAAAGTGAATGCAGGTGAACATAAAATAACTTTTGAATTCAAGCCAAAATTATACGCCATCACCAATAATGTATTATTGTTGGGAAATGCCTTGTTTTACTTGCTGATTGCAGGTTTGTTGTTTTTGTTTTTCCGCAATAAAAAAAAGGACGAAACAATATTGACAGCTTAACTATGGATAGTATTTTTTCTTTTCTGATTATTAGTTTCAATCGTGCAGAAGACACGATTGATGCAGTTAAGAATGTATTGCAACTCGACAATGTAACTGATTGGACGAAAGAAATTATCGTATTAAACAACGGTTCCACACAAGATTATTCAGTCTTTCAGAATTTTCTGGATACACTTTCCGTTGAATACAGAAAGCTCGTTAACTTTATTAATCATTCGAAAAATTTAGGGGTAGCCGGCGGCAGAAACTTATGTATTCGCGAAGCAAAAGGTAAGTATTTGTTGTTTATGGATGACGATTCTGAAATTGCCAACAAAGACGTTATACAAAAAGTACTGGATCTGTATAAAAAGTATGAAAATGAAAAACTGGCAATCATTGGTTTCTTAGGGCAAAATCCGTTCAGTGGAAAATTTGATATGCCTTTGAAAGATCCTAAACTCATCGAAGGAAAAGAAGAAATCTTTTATAATCTTTTCTTTGGGTATGGACATGTATTTCCTAAAGCATTAATTGAAGAAACTGGTTATTATCAGGAAGACTTTTTCTACGGTATGGAAGAATATGATTTGAGTTACGCCACGGTAAAAGCTGGTTATTCTATTTTATTTACCAAAGAAATTCTTGCTATTCATAAACAAAATCCAAACGGCAGAGAGCCCGGAAACATTACGCAAGCGCGCTTTTTTGAAAACAAAATGATTGTGGTGTATAAGCATCTTCCAATGCTATATGTTGTTTCTCATTTTATATTCTGGAGCGCCTATTTTTTATACAAATCTAAATTTGCTATTACTCTTTATTTTAAAAGTGTCATCAGTATGTTAAAACGTATGAAAGTGGCAAAACGAGTTGTAATAAATACTGATGGAATGCACTACTTGCATAAAGTAAAAGCTAGATTGCTGTATTAAAGTATCGATTTTTTCCAAATAGCAATTTCCGTTTTTGTTGCGCCAAATCCTTCAAAATAAGTTGCAATACTTTTCTTGGAGCTGCCGCAAAAATTGAATTCTAAATCACGTTGCTGTGCATCTTTTATAAGATGATGCAATAAAAAAGTCATCGCACCTGAATTTTTAAATTCCGTATTATAGCCACCAAATAAATAATAAACACTTTTAGTGTCTTCTGCAATAAATGCTGAAGACAATAAGTTATGCTGTGCATCAAAGCAATCAATTGTATTTTTACAAGATTGTTTCTTTAGTAATAAATTTAATTTCTGAAAATCAGTAAATGTGATTTTTGGTTTAATGTTTTGACGAGCAAAAGTAGAAGTCAGTAAAGTAAAAGATGCTTCTAAGTTTTTACTTTCTTTAATGGTGTACTTTAATTTAGTTGCTTTCTGTACATTGCGTTTATGATTCGAGCTTAAATCTAGTACCCGATTTTTTTGTATGTTATACGTTTCATACGCTTCTTTTTCGAAACCTGATTTTACTAAACTTAATGCAGTATGTTCCGGTAAAAATTTAAAATAAGATTTTACGGTTTTGGGCAGCTGTTGTAGCAATTGTTCTGTAAGTATTTGCTTCCTGTTTTTATCCGCATCCGTAAAAAATAAAACAGACTGGTAGAAACTAACATCCGGCAAATAAATACGCTTTGTAAATAAATTGCCTTTCCAGCAATAGGGCAACGCTGCTATAATGTTACTTTCATTTTCACTTTCGCTTTCACTCTCACTTTCACTTTCAGTTACTAAAGCAACATCCCAGTTTTCGGCAACTGCATCCAGCCAGAAGGGATTGGAAAATACAGGAACAACGGTATGCGTTGCACAAAATTTCCGGTAGCGCTCCTTGTTAGTCATTGTTTTTTCTGGCGACGACAAAAATAGAAGTAGATAAAAACGGAATGGTAGTAGTTTTCGTATTGAATATATATTTTAATACAAATCGCTTCAGATATCCGTCTTTCAATACATCCATTGGTGCAGTGATGTAATGTATCGAAAGCACTTCAAAGCCTGCGTCTTCCATTACGTTTCTGATACGTGATTTGGTATAGATTCTTGCATTGGCAAACCGTTCGTGAATAAATCTCGGCAACCAGGAAAAGAAAGGAACGCGGTTCCAGGGCAACAACGGCAAGCGCGCACCATGCGTTTCAAAAATCCACCATTTATTCGGTACAGAAATCGCTGCCAGTCCGCCTTTTTTTAAAGCTTTGTAATAATTGCGCACAAAAGTATCACTTGTCAGGTGTTCAATGACTTCAAAGCTGATTAAACGGTCATATTGCTGATTCAATTGTTCCTGTTCTACATTGAATACCTGAAAGCTGCAGTTTTCTATCTCATGTTGTTTCTTATATGATTCAAAAGCAGGCTGATGGTCGTCGTTTATTTCCACACCAAAACAGGATTTGAATTTATCACTCAATAAAAACATGGAAGCACCATTGCCGCAGCCAATTTCCAGTAATTCTAAATCAGAATTTGTAAATGCCGGAATCTGATTCACCACATTTACTCTGCGTGAAATAATAACATCCGTAAAATCGGCCGGCTTGCCGAGATAATGTTCTCCGTCAAACATCGTAGTATCAACTCTTGAAGTATTGGACATGATAATAATGATCTTCTTTTTTAATTAAACTGTTTTTCAAATTCCAGCTGTATTTCTTTTTTTATTTTGTCAATGTTTGGTTTGAAAATTGACAAAAAACGTGTATCAGATACTAATGTAAAAATACTGTATTTAGCTGTGTTTCTAAACTAAAATAACTTAAATCTCAGATAAATATGCATTTTGATTAATGGAAATGTTTTGTATTTTTAGATTAAATAGAAAGTCATGCCTCACAAAATCACTTCATTCGAACAATACCAGGAAACCTATAAAAAAAGTGTAGAACAACCGGAACTTTTTTGGAGTGAAATTGCCGAGTCGTTTACCTGGAAACAAAAATGGGATCAGGTGCTCGACTGGAATTTTAAAGAACCATCTGTAAAATGGTTTTTAAATGCGAAGTTAAACATCACAGAAAATTGTTTAGACAGACATTTGGAAACTAATGGCAATAAAGCGGCTATCGTTTGGGAAAGCAATGACGCA
>JBIKPT010000067.1:0-13908 GCA_044357355.1 Chitinophagales bacterium | reverse complement strand
GAAAACATATCCATAAGGCCAATAATTAAAGCAATAATCAATGCTGCAATGGCTACCACTGCTGCATTCGACTGTAATTCTTTCCAGGTTGGCCACGTTACTTTCGTGGTTAATTCTTCGTAAGAAGCCAGCAAATATGTTTTAATATTGTCCATTTTCCATTTTTTTTTGCACGGGCGGAGAGATTCGAACTCCCATCAGCGGTTTTGGAGACCGACATTCTACCCTTGAACTACGCCCGTCTAAAAAGTCATTAGCCACTCATTCTTATAAATGACTAATGACTAATGACGGTTTATAATTTATTTTAAAATTTCAGTTACCTGACCAGCTCCTACTGTTCTACCACCTTCACGGATAGCGAATTTCAAACCTTTTTCTAATGCTACCGGGTAAATTAATTTTACAGTTAATGTAACGTTATCACCTGGCATAACCATTTCAACACCTGCAGGTAATTCAATTTCACCTGTAACATCTGTTGTTCTTAAATAGAACTGAGGACGGTATTTGTTGAAGAATGGTGTGTGACGTCCACCTTCATCTTTAGATAAGATGTACACTTCACATTTGAATTCAGTATGAGGTGTTACAGAACCTGGTTTGCAGATAACCATACCACGTTTGATATCCGTTTTCTCAATACCACGTAATAAGATACCTACGTTTTCACCAGCTTCACCGATGTCTAAGATTTTACGGAACATCTCAACACCTGTACATGTAGATGTCATTGATTTTTCCTGTAAACCTATGATTTCTACTGGCTCACCTGTTTTAACGATACCTCTTTCAATACGACCTGTTGCCACTGTACCACGACCTGTGATAGAGAATACGTCTTCTACAGGCAATAAAAATGGCTGATCAATTGGACGTGGAGGCAATGGAATCCACTCATCTACTGCTTTCATTAAAGCTTCGATTTGTGCAGTACCTTCAGCATCATCTTGTAACGCTTTGATTGCAGAACCTTGGATGATTGGTGTATTATCACCATCATAACCACGTCTTGTCAATTCTTCACGGATATCCATTTCCACTAACTCTAACAATTCCGGATCATCTACCAAGTCTACTTTATTCATAAACACCACCATACGTGGTACACCAACTTGTGCAGCCAATAAGATGTGTTCTTTAGTTTGAGGCATTGGTCCGTCTGTAGATGCTACCACTAAGATAGCGCCATCCATCTGAGCCGCACCTGTAATCATATTTTTGATATAATCCGCGTGACCTGGACAGTCAACGTGTGCATAATGTCTAGAATCTGTCTGATACTCTACGTGAGCTGTATTAATTGTAATACCTCTTTCTTTTTCTTCCGGTGCAGCATCAATAGAATCGTAATCCTTTTTTTCTGCCAAACCTCTTTTAGATAAAACATACGTAATCGCAGCAGTCAATGTTGTTTTACCGTGATCGACGTGTCCGATTGTACCAACGTTAACGTGTGGCTTATCTTTTACAAATTTTTCCTTAGCCATGATTTGTTTTTTTTAATATTTAATAATTTATTCGAATTTAATTATACTAATTTGAGCCGATGAAGGGAATTGAACCCTCGACCTCTTCCTTACCAAGGAAGTGCTCTACCACTGAGCTACATAGGCGATAGAGTTTTGAGTCGTATACGGTTCATCCACTTCTGTTTTTTAAGAGCGGAAGACGATTCGCTAACCGGCGAACTCGACCAACAGCTTTAAGACTGAACTATATAGAGCGGAAGACGAGGTTCGAACCCGCGACCTACAGCTTGGAAGGCTGTCGCTCTACCAGCTGAGCTACTTCCGCAATAAAAGACCAAAACGTATTTATAGTACATCCTGGCTTTTCAATCTTTACTCTTTTTTAAAGAACTATTTATATTTTTAAAAGACTTTCGTCTTCGTTATTCAAAATTTGTGGGCAGAGAAGGATTCGAACCTACGTACTCTCGCGAGGACAGATTTACAGTCTGTTGCCTTTAACCACTCGGCCATCTACCCGACAAAAATATAAGACTAGAGCCGATGGAGGGATTCGAACCCCCGACCCGCTGATTACAAATCAGCTGCTCTGGCCAACTGAGCTACATCGGCATAAAACTCATTTATTTACAAGAACTTACATCAAAAAACATAAAAGTTTCCTGATTTTCGGAGTGCAAATATACGATTTAATTCTGATTTTTTGCCATTGTGAATAAAAATCTTATGGCTTTAAGATTATTTAAAGTTTAAGGAATGGAAATTGGTTGTTCAGAAGATATTGTCGGAATTGGGATTTTGGGTTTGCTAATTGAAATTTTCGCGCAAAGACGCAATGTAGTGTTTTGGTGATACGAAATCTTTGTTGTCGGAATTGGGATTTTTGGATTACTATTTAAAAAATTTCGCGCAAAGATATATGTTAGAATCAAAAATAAAAGTGCAAAAAAGTAGCAAAAAAAATTGAATTTTATTGTTGGTCGATTTTTCATTTGAAAGTTGATTTTTTTTGCATACTCTAAATCATTTTTCGGCTACCATGTACATATTTAAATAACTGTACATAAATCTATTTAAATGAAAATATTGGAAATTAAAGAATGAGTAAACGGTAATTCTAATGAGTAAACGGTAAAGCTCTAAAGCAAAAAGTTTAAACGCTTAATAGTGTGCTATTCATAAGGTGCAGGAAATATCATCCTGTATTGCAGGATTCAATGAGTAAAAGTTTCTAATCCACAAAAGGAAATAAAAGACATGGTGGTTAGTGAGACACGAACTACGGCGAGAGATTGTTGGATTGATTTGGTGTTTTGTCTTTGGAATGGTTCGTGAGGCACGAACCACGGCAAAAGGATTTAGTCGACGTGTATATAATAACAGGTTGGTACTGACATTAACCTATAGGTGAATTTATATAGTTAACAAAAAAATGCGGTCTTAAGACCGCATTTTATACAACTATTTAATTTATATTTCTTTCTTTTTGGTTTTAATTTTTTCAATTTGTCGTTTTAGCGAGTCGACTGCCAAATCTACGGCTGCTTCAAATTTTTTACTTTTTTCTTTCGCCACTAATGTATTTCCCGGTATGTTGGTTTTTATGACTACTACTTTATCTTTTACCTGTGTATTTAATTGTTCTAAACTTAAAATTACATCAGAATCGATAATTCTGTCATAAAATGTTTCAAGTTTCACTAATTTTTTATTGATAAAGTCTTTTAAAGACTGATCTGCATCGAAATGTAAAGATTGGATTTGGATTTTCATTGACATAATAAAGTAATTTATTTTATTTAAGTAATGAGTTGTAGATTATAAGCCAAAGGAATTCGATATACATTTTAGAACCTTTTTAATCTTCATAACTACTAACTTTTTGATTAAGAATTTGCTTTAGAAATTGTTCATAGGCTATGCTTTTGGGTGAGATAATTTATAAATTTCTTTTAATTGTTCTATTGTATTATGTGTGTACACTTGTGTAGATGCCAAACTCGCATGACCCAATAATTCTTTAATGTCGTTGAGTTTTGCACCATTATTGCTCATATGCGTTGCAAAGGAATGTCGCAAGACGTGCGGACTTTTTTTCTCTGCAGTACTGCAATGACCAATATGCAACTTTACTATTCTGTAAACGTAATTCGGGTACAATTGATTCCCGTCTTTTGTTAAAAAAACATAAGCTGCTTTCGGAATATTTTTAAGTTGATTTATTTGTGTGTTTTGGAAAATCCTCAATGAATTAACAAGTTCGTTGCCAATTGGAATCAGGCGTTGTTTATTTCCTTTTCCTGTTACTTTTACCTGATTGCTGCTGAAATTAATATCGCTCCATTGCAGATTAATCAGCTCCTGACGGCGCATACCTGTAGAATACAATACATCTATCAGTAATTTTTCCTGCATACCTTCAAACGTATCCTTAAAATACTTCTCAGGTTCTTCGAAAAGATTATTGATTTTTTGCTGCTCTACAAATTTGGGCAGCCGCTCGGGAATTTTTGGAGAATTAATTTTATCGGCCGGGTTGGTTTTCAGTTTGCCAATTTTCTGATGGTATTTGTAAAAGGATTTGAGTGCGGAAATTTTGCGTTTGATGCTGGTTGGCTTCCTTTTATCGTTCACCAACTGAACAACAAATGCACGCACCTGGTTGTTTTTCACCTGTAATGCATCTTCCAGTTCAAACTCCATCTTTATAAAATGAAAAAACTGTAGAATATCCGTTTTATAGGATTCTACAGTTTTACTTGAATATCGTTTTTCGAATTTAAGGTAATTTAGGAATGCTTCTGTCATTTTCGCTTCTGATTAATCTTTTCCGTATTAGGAAGATTAAATTAGATAAAAAAAATGAAAAGCGCAACTATTATTCCTCTCCTCTGCGTAATTGCTCGATATATACTGCTTTTTTAATTTCTGTACGTCTTTTTACAGATGGAAGTATGAATGCCTGACGAGCACGTAATTGCTTGATAGTACCTGCTTTTTCAAACTTCTTTTTGAACACTTTTAATGCTCTGTCTAATGATTCTGATTCTCTTGCATCAATGATTAACATAGTTAAATACCTCTTTTATTGTTAAGATTTGTCTTTAATTTGGAACGCAAAGATACCTATTTATTTGAAAATTTGAAAATTTGAAAATGATTAAATGCTGATTTTCTGCAATTTAATTTGATTTTAACATCAAAAACAGGAAATCAGCGCATTTTTCTAAATATTTCCTTTCAAAATTTCTCTGCTGATCACTAATTTCTGAATTTCTGAAGTGCCTTCTCCGATGGTGCATAATTTAGCATCGCGGTAAAATTTCTCTACCGGGAAATCTTTAATGTACCCGTAACCACCTAAAATCTGTACTGCCTCGTTGGCAACTCTGCAACATACTTCAGATGCATAATATTTGGCAAATGCGGATTGCTTTGTCATTTTCTCACCTCGCATTAGCATATCGGCTGCCTGAAACGTAAGTAATTTGGATGCTTCTATTTCCGTAGCCATATCAGCCAGTTTGAAACCTATCGCCTGGAATTCCGAGATGGGTTTGCCAAATTGTTCTCTTTCTTTTGCATATTTCAAAGCTGCTTCATAAGCACCTACTGAAATTCCTATACTTAATGCTGCAATTGAAATTCTGCCGCCATCCAAAATTTTCATTGCCTGCACAAAACCATCGCCTACTTTTCCTAAAACGTTTTCCTTTGGTACTCTGCAATTATCAAAAATCATTTCTGCTGTTTCCGAGCAACGCATTCCCAGTTTATTTTCTTTTTTACCGCCACTAAAACCCGGTGTTCCTCGTTCTACCACAAATGCTGTCATACCGTGGCTGTCGAGTAATTCGCCGGTACGGGCAATGACAACAGCTACATTTCCGCTGATGCCATGTGTAATAAAGTTTTTAGAACCATTCAACACCCAATGGTCTCCGTCTTCGTGTGCCACACATTTCATTCTGCCTGCGTCAGATCCTGTGTTGGGTTCTGTAAGTCCCCACGCACCAATCCATTGACCGGTAGCTAATTTTGGAATCCATCTTTTGCGTTGTTCGTCATTTCCAAATTTATAAATATGGTTGGTACAAAGAGAATTATGTGCTGCAACAGATAAGGTTAATGCGCTATCTACTTTTCCCAATTCTATTAATGCCGTGATGTATTCGTTATAGCTTAAGCCAGCGCCACCGTATTCTTCCGGTATTAAAATACCCAACAATCCCAGTTCGCCTAATTTATGCATCGTCTCCACGGGAAAATGCTGCGTTTCGTCCCATTCCATTACGTAGGGTCTGATGTATTTTTCCGCAAAATCTTTTACCGTTTGCGCAATCATTTGCTGATTTTCAGAATATTCAAAGTTCATTTTCTAGAATTTTTACAAAGATAAGAAAAAGGAGAAAGTAATCAGTCAGAAATCAACTACTTTAGTAAACTTAATTTATAACAACATAGGGAGCCATTTTGTTGAATTGTTCCGGATGGTCTCTGACATAGTAGAGGTTATTTATATCATCAACGGTGGCGAATGGTTTTACTTTAGTACGGTAACCGATAATTTGTTTGGCAACTGTAGAAAAGAAATACGGGTTGGCCGTTAATTCTTCAAATGTCGCCGTGTTGATATTGAGTTTATGAATTTTTGCAGGCTTAATGGTTAATTTTTTTTTGAATTTCTGATAGGTTGAATCTTCAATTCCCCAAACGTCTTTTAACTGATCAACTGAATAAAAGCCACCGAGTTTATCTCTAAAGTTTACAATTCTTGCTGCATATACTTTTCCGATTCCATATAGTTTTTCAAAATCTTCTGCAGTAGCTGAATTTACTTCGATGGTGAAGTTATAGTAATCTTTTTTGGCGTAAGCAGTAGTAGATGTTGTGAAGCTTTTAGAATCATCTTTTGTGCTATATTCTTTAGCCTTGTAATTATTTGTATAGCTAATTTTAGCTTCACTGATTTGTTGCTGTAATTGAGCTAATTTATTCTTATCAATCGAAGTTAAAGGTCTACTCTTATTAGAATAATAACTGACTATGTATTTCTTGGAAACGACACTGATGAGGATGAGTATACATAATAAAATAATGCCATTTCGTTCATAGCGTGAAAACCCTTTATTAATTGAATTACTCATTTGACGGTTTTATTTTTAAAACACACAGACACATAGTTTAATTATTAAAGCAGAACAAATAGTGCAATTCTATTCATGTCTTAAAAGTAAAAGATAGTTTTCGCTTCGCTAACTTTTGTTCACAAACAAATATAAAAAAAAGGTCTCGATAAATCGAGACCTTTTTACAATTTAAGATATATTTATTTTACTTGAATAACAAGTTAAACTCAACTCTTCTGTTTTGTGCTCTGCCAGCAGCAGTTTTGTTATCTGCTGTAGGTTTAGTGTCACCGTAGCCATTAGATACTAATCTGCTAGCCGGAATACCTTTAGAAACTAAATATGTAACGGCAGCAGCAGCTCTGTCCTGAGAAAGTTTCAGGTTAGCTTCCGGTTTACCAACATTGTCAGTATGACCATCCACATTTACATCGTAGTAAGGATATTCTTTCAAGATAGAAGCAACTTCATCCAATATTTTGTAAGATACCGGTTTGATTGTAGCTTTACCTGTTTCAAACTGAATAGCACGTGCAGCAAATGCTAAACGTTTTTTCACTTCTTCTTTTACTTCAGGGCAACCTTTGTTAGATGCAGGACCTGCAACATCAGGACATTTGTCAGCATCATCAGCTACTCCATCACCATCTCTGTCCGGGCAACCAGCTGCGCTGAATGAACCTGCAACATCAGGGCAATTATCTTTTTCGTTAACGATACCGTCACCATCTCTATCAGGATCCGGGCAACCGCCAAATTTAGCAATACCTTTCACATCTGGACAAGCATCTTTTGCATCTACGATACCGTCACCATCTCTATCAGGACAACCGTTGAATTCAGCTAAACCAGCAACTGTTGGGCATTCGTCTTTGCTATCTTCGATACCGTCACCATCTGTATCAGGGCAACCGTTGAACTGAGCTAAGCCAGGAACAGTAGGGCAAGCATCGTCTAAATCATAGATTCCGTCACCATCTGTGTCTACCGGTGTTTCAACAACAACCGGAATTGTATCTTCAGCAACTTCTTTACCTTTTCCTAAGTCAAGCATGATACCTGCACCGAAGAAAATATGATCATTTGCATTTTTAACAGCAAAGCTGTAACCGCCATTAAGGTTTAATGCAACATTATTAGCAATTTTGAAATTGATACCAGCACCGATAGGAACACCAAAACCATTCACTGATTCTTTAAAAATTGGTGTTGTAGCCCATGAGCCTTGTAATTTTGCAAACAAATAAGGAGAAACAGCTGCATCTTCTTTTAAAATGTAACCGTTATTAAATTTATAAGCAATTAAACCTGAATATAACAAGTTATATGTTTTGATTGCAGGCAATAAAGGGTCAGTTTTAGAAGCAAAAGCGTGGCTTCCTAAATCCAATCCAATTGCAACTGAAGAGTTTGGATTGTACCAAGCTGTTATACGCGGTCCGAAAGAAACCGGATTTTTAAAAGTAGACACTTTTTTTAACGCAGGAGAATAGTAGTCTGCTACTTCCATTCCGATGCCTAAAGTAAATCTGTTGTTTCCTACTGCACTCTTATTGCTCTTAGGTGGTTTTTTAGCACCCAATGATACTGAACTGAATAAGATGAGTAATGCAGAAAATAATACGATACCTTTTTTCATAAAGACTTTGGTTTTAATTTATTGGACAAAAATAATGTTAATTTATATTAAATCGCAAATTTACACAACTTTTTTAGTAATTTATCAAAAAATACTTGCTTTTTGTGATTCAGAGTGTTGATAAACTGGTAATATGTTCAGTAATTTACGGTTATTACCAATAATTATACCAGACGGACTAACACGCATGTACACTAGAAATCAACGTTTTTAAAGCTAATTACTGTTGTTTATGTTTTTAAAGACTTATCCTTTAGATATTTGGTTGCTTTAAAGTTTATTTTGATTTTATACTGACATAATATTTTAAAATTGATAGTTTGGTTTAAAACAAGGAACTTTGCTATAAAAATTCATGTATGCATTTAGACTTTAGAGAAATAATGACGGTGACACTGGTATTGTTTGCCATTATTGATGTGTTGGGTTCTGTTCCTGTGATTTTAGATATAAAATCCAAAGTTGGTCATGTTGACGCGAAGTATGCCACATTGGTTTCCGGATTTATTATGATTGTGTTTTTATTTCTAGGCAACCAGATTTTAAACTTAATTGGTATTGATGTGGCTTCCTTTTCACTGGCAGGTGCCATTGTTATTTTTCTGGTAGGCCTGGAAATGACCTTAAACAGAGATATTTTTAAATCGGGAAATTCTTCTATAAAAAGTTCATCAATAGTACCGATTGCATTTCCTATGATAGCCGGTGCCGGAACACTCACTACTCTTTTATCGCTTCGTTCGGAATATCATGTAAATGTTATACTGATTGCCATACTGATAAATCTGGCGATTATTTATTTTGTGATACGGTTTATTCCTAAAATTGAAAACTTAATTGGTGATACCGGCATTAATATTCTCAGGAAAGTATTTGGCGTAATATTACTATCTATTTCGATAAAACTATTTTCTAAGAATTTAGCATTGCTGTTTCAATTTTAATCGCTGATTAGACAGATTAAAAGATTACGCTGATTGTTATAAACTATTTGTTTTTGAAAACTGCACAATGACTTTAGTGTATAGAATTTGCCTGCAGCTCATTCGTTGCTTTTCTGAAGTTTTCATTTTGTTTATCATTTTCCACTAATCCATCGCGCATACGTACAATACGATGTGTATAGGATGCAATATCTTCTTCATGTGTAACAACGACCAACGTATTACCATTCGCATGAATTTCTTCAAATAGTTTCATGATTTCATAAGATGTTTTAGTATCCAGATTTCCAGTTGGTTCATCGGCTAGTATCAGTGAAGGATTATTTACCAATGCCCTTGCCACTGCCACACGCTGACGCTGTCCGCCGGATAATTCATTTGGTTTATGCTTCATTCTGTCACCTAATCCAACTTGCTGCAACACTTCAATGGCTCTTTCGTCGCGTTCCTTTTTGCTCCAGCCAGCATAAATTAACGGTAGCGCTACATTTTCTATTGTGGTTAAACGCGGAATGAGATTGAATGTCTGAAAAATGAATCCGATTTGCTTGTTACGTACCGCCGCCAGCTCATTATCAGATGACTTACTAACGTCTTTACCATCTAAGAAATACTGACCTGCGCTTGGTGTATCCAAACATCCTAAAATATTCATTAAGGTTGATTTCCCTGAACCGGATGGGCCCATTAACGCTACGTATTCATTCTTACAAATATCAAGATTAATTTCGCGTAACGCGTAGATAGTTTCATCACCGAGATTAAATTCACGCTTAATTCCTTTCAGCGATATTATGATATCGTTTGGCATATATTTAGTATTTCGTTCCTATTACAAATTTCGGAACTTTAATATAATTAGTGTCTTTTAATGGCGCATTCATTAATGCTTCTGTTTTCGTAATTGGGTAGTTTACGGTATCTTCTCTGAAGACATTTACCTCTTCATTTAAATATATCAGCGGTTCTATTCCATCGGTATTCAATTCGTTTAATTTCTCCATAAAATTTAAAATCTTATTCAAATCTGATTTTATTTCCTGTTTACTTACCGCATCAAATTCCAGTTTTGATAAAGTTGCCAGTTTATCTATCAATTGATCGTCTACTATCATGTTTTATTAGTTGTAAGTATTTCAAAATTATTACGAAGATAAAAACAAAATGACACAGACTGTATGTTTATTTAAGAGCCTGTGCCATTTTATGTAAGAAATCAGTATAATTTAATTTAATTTAATCACCTGTTTGGTAATCGGTTTTTCACCATTGTTAATGATGAAATAGTAAACACCTTTTGCCCATTTTTCAGTAGTAATATTCCAGGTATTTAAACCTTCTTTCAGTATTTTTTGTTCTTTTTTCATCAACTCACCTAATTCGTTGTACACCAATAAACTTATTTCAACCTCATCTTTCGTATACAACGTAATGATGGTATTGCCTGCCATTGGATTAGGATAAATACTTACGAGTTCAAATGATTCAACAGCAGGTTCCAATTTGGAATGCACAATGTTTGTTAAATGAGCCGTGTTATCGAGATCCACTTCTCTTACTACGTAATAATAGATGATACCTTTTTCTACTTCGTGGTCGTCGTAAAAATAATATTTTGGTGTATTAGAATTTCCGGCAGCAGGCAACTCATTTATTTTTGTATAATTGACAGCATCCGTACTTCGTAATAGTTCAAATGTTTTAGTATTTAATTCTGAAGCAGTTGCCCAACTAACTTTGATATATTGATTATCTATCGGATTAGCATTAATATAAATCAATTCAATCGGCAGAATAGTTGGACAATCTCCTAATTTTACACTGCTTACTTCGCAGGCAATTTCACCGGTAATTACATTTCGAACGTGCGCAAAGGTGTAGATATCCTGAAAATTAGCAGATGTGGCGGTTGTCCAAGTAGCACCACCATTATAAGAATATTCAGCTACATAAGTTGCATTACAACCTGTGCATGTTGCATTGACACTGACCACCGGCTGACTTCCGACACAGTTTACCGTTGGATTAATTGAAACTCTTGGAAAAACATTAATTGGTCTGCACATACTTGTTGCACAACCATATCTGTCTGTATAAGCATAATTTAAAGAATAGCTTGAACCACCATTAACACCTGCTGCATTGGTATTTATAACACCAGCACTATTTGAACTGGAAATCACACCTCCGGCAATTGAACCACCACCGCATGAAACACCTGCATGCAGGCTGGTAGTTACACCTGTAGAATAGGTTCCGTTTGGAGTACCTAAATTAATATTGAAATTATCAAATAAAGATGCTGTTGGACCTGTACAATAAATTGGAGAACAGAATGCGTATGTCTGGTTGTATAAAATAGTAGAACCGCCTGAAGACAATAATTCTTCCACTAAAATAAAATTCGTTGCACTGCTTCCGCCACCAGAAGTACTTCCTCCACCGGAACCTAACCCATCTCCAAAGCCGTCATAAAACTCAATTCTGAAAGGTCCATCATTTGGATCTATAAAAGGTGTCGTATAGGTGGTTGCACCTAAAGATGCAGCATAACCTCCACCGGAAGCTACCACATTATTAGTACCATCATACAATACCCAACTTATGTCCTGCGGATAACTGTCAAAATCTATTGTAATTCTGTATTGTGAATAGAGCGGTGGCGGTAAAGTTACACTATATGGAATATTATCACCATCACAAACCGTTGTATCCATTATTAATTGTCCAAGATTAGGCTTATCAAAAGTACCTCCGATACTACTGCTACAACCGTTACCATCTGTAAATAAAACATTCCATGCTTGTCCATCAGTTACCGTAAATGCATTCGATACTTCACTTTCACCAACAGGTGGTGACGGAAATGAAATAGTAGCAGCAGCGCCTGTACCGGAAACTGTAAAATATTGCGCCGGTGAAGGCGTTGGTGATAATCCCGGCCAGCCACCTGTTGGTGACGTAACAGTCAAACTTATGCCATTGCTTCCATCTCCTGGAGCATTACAGGTTGGTGTAATATTTGGAGTGGTGACTCTTTCTAAAAGAGTAACTTTTACAGGTGTACCATAACTGTAACAAGAGTCTAAAGTTAGAGTATTAGTGCCTGCATTATAATTAACGAATGTAACCGGTGTCAACCAAAATGTTTGAGGTCCGTATTTGAATGGATCATTATTTATAATATTTAAATCACCATGATTTGGACCAACAACCGGTGGTCCTGTTGTAGTATAAGGTTTTTTAATTTCTAAATTAAATCCGTAAAAATACAATGGATCAGGTGTAAGAAAGAAATAGGCATCATCTTCAACTCTTAATCTCCAAGTGCCATTGATACCTTCACCGTTTAAACCAGCCCATGCATCCATAGGCAGGTAGTAGCCAGCAATTTCATTTCCTGCCGGACATGCTGCGCCTGTTATAATTCCTGATGTTCCAACATTCGAAAAACATACATTTAAATATCCAAAATCTCCATCGCACTGATCATGGATTAATCTGTATGAAGTTCCGTCAGGTGCTATCAAATCTAAATCTAAATCAGCATAATAATTCATAGCTAAATTAACACAGAGTGTAATGGTATCTGTTGCCGTATTGAAAGTAGCACCAGCCGGAAATCCGCTAATAGTAACAGGATACTGCGCCTGAGAACCATCAAATTCAGCCGCTGTACCAGGGTAATTGCCTTGCATATCTCTGTATACATCATTCACAGTTGTTCCGGGCGTAGTGATATCAATCTGACCAACATAAAACGGTTTTCCTGTATTTGCGGGATTAAACGGATTAATTACAGTTGGTTGTGTAGTTGAAAACTGCCATCCGATTACTGGGTTACTTTGTGCTTCTGTTCCAAAATTTATAGGATTTGCAGTTACACCGAAAGTGACATCATCTCCGAAACATAGAACTCTGTCTGTACCTTCAGTTGCACCTAAGTCAGCTGTACAACAAGTAGTACCATTATATATCTGAAATTCATATTTGCATTCATTTCCACCATACCCATCTATTAAAATATAATATTTCTGTCCTGCAACAAGATTAACCGTAACGGAACCATTTGTTGTACCGGTTGAAACCGTACCGGCAGGTATATTTGTAAATGTACCTGTACATGAATTATTACTGCTTGTATATAAAGCAAATTGCACACCAGGCTGTGCGCCAATACCTGCGCAATGCGTTCCTGTTGCGTATTTATATTGAATGGTTGTTGGTCCTGATACGGTAGCTGTATAAGTATACCATACAGAGTTCTCCGTTGAAGCACTTGGGATTGCTAAATCATTACTGCATAAAGAAGTTGCATATACATTTGTTCCCGGAATAGTACTACAAGTAGTTGTCAAATCTATCGCACCTGTACAATTATCATTTACAGGACGAGTTGGTCCTCCACCGGCATCTGTTACCTGAATAGAAAAGTTGCCGTTTCTTCTGGATGCTGTACTAGATTCATAGCCATCCACTAAAATATAATAAGTTTCACCTGGATTCAAATTAGTAGCAATTGCTGCTTCATTTACATTAACTCCACCAGCATCAACACAACCCTGATATTGATCTAATAATTCACACACTGTATTCATTTCATTACAACCTGCACATACATCTGATTGAAAGGAGAAATCAGGATAACAATCTAGAATATTTGTTACTCTACTATCAAATAAGAATAATGCAGCATCTAAATTATCTCCGACTCCAACATTTGT
>JBIKPT010000066.1:0-13947 GCA_044357355.1 Chitinophagales bacterium | reverse complement strand
GTTGTGCTCGTTCATCATTTTTACTGTTTTAATCATCATATCAAATGAATTTTCAAACACGCCGTTCCAGTAAAATTGTTTTTGTTTTTTTGAATAAATGGCATAGTTCATACTGCCCATATTAAACGCTGCCATATCGGGTTTGGTAACAGGTAAATGTTTGATTCTTTCCTCTATAGAAAGACCAATAGCGCCAGTTGAGAAATTAATAATTACATCAGAAGAATGTTTGCGTACTTCCGCTTTTATTTCTTCAAAAACTTCAGTGCGCCAGCTGGGTGTGCCGTCGTTTTCCCGGGCGTGTATATGAACAATGCTCGCGCCTGCATCTACTGCGCGTTTGGTTTCCTCACCGATTTCCTTAGGTGTGTATGGTATTGCAGGGCAATGTGAACGGTTGGTAGCTGCTCCTGTGAGTGCAGCACTTAGTATTAGTTTTTTAGTTGACATATTGATTGATTTTAGTGTTGATTAATAATTATGTTGATTTATTATTGGCCTGTCCAGTTTGCTTTTCGTTTGTCTTTGAATGCTGCCAATCCTTCTGCAGCGTCTTTGCTGCTCAGGCATTGCATCAGCATGGCGTGCAGGTATTTGTGTTTTTCATCTGCTTTCAGGGATTTCATTTCATGGAAAGCTTTCAATCCTAAACGTATCGCAGTAGGAGATTGCTCTTTGATATCATCCACTAATTGTAGTACAGTAGCTTCCAGATCTTCTGCTTTTACCACTGCTGAAACCAATCCTATTTCTTTGGCTTCCTGTGCGGTCAGTGTTTTGGCACGCAAACATAAATCCAGCAATTGCCTGGCCGACATTAAAGGTTCTAAAGTTGCCATTACCTGGAATGGAAAAATGCCCCGTTTCACTTCCGGTAAACCGAATTTCGCATCTTCCACGGCGACCACATGTGTGGCACCGCCAATCATCAGGAAGCCTCCTGCGTATACGTCTGCATGTACCTGTGCGATGCATGGTTTGTGCAATCCGTTGAATTCTTCTCCTAATTTGACCATATCTTTCGGCATAGGAATCGTTGATGGCTTTTCAGTGGTGTCTGCACCACCGAAAGCTTTTAAATCTGCGCCCGCACAGAAGGTAGGTCCGTTGGCTTTCATTACAACAGCCCATATGGAATTGGTGTAGTGCGCATAGGCGAGGGCATAGGCCAGTTCGTTTGCCAACGGCATATGAAAGGCATTGCGTTTATCCGGACGGTTGAGCGTGATGCTGAGCACATTGTCCTTTTCTTCCACAATCAGATACGCAAAAGATTGTTCGGAGAAATTACTGATGTCTTGTTGTGTGTATAACATAACTTATTTTGCTAAAGATTTTTTAAAATTTAATCTAGAAATCATTTTCCAATATATTTTCAATATTTCTTTCTACTAATGCAGAGATAGTCATAGCAGGATTGGTTAAAGCACTACAACCTGGCATTAATGCACCATCTAATACATATAGATTTTTATGGTTTTTTACACGACCATGAAAATCTGTTGCTTTTCCTATAACCATACCACCACAAGGATGTGCAGATGAATCAGATTTTGGAATATTACCTATTATACCGCTATTGGAACCACCATTGGCAATGTTGATTTTTTTCATAGTTTCTAACATTGCCAGGTTTACTTGTTTTTGATAAGATTGTGAGAAATGTGGATATATAAGTGTTGCGTCATCTTTTGATTTGTCGTACCTGAAATATCCAAAATCTTTTACTAATCCTATGCCAAAATAACTCATGCAATCACATTCAAATTCCATTGGAAATGGTAAATGTTCAATAAATAAAGGTGCTACAGGATTATTATAATCAGATGAAGCATAATTAGGTGGGAAACCTTGTGGCAACCCTGTTGGTCGAGATAAAGATTGCCTTAAAACAAATGCGCTACCGTTGTGGCCCCAACCTTTTCCAACTTCTTCATTTAAATTTTTTAGTAAACCTTTTTCTTTTGCCTTCACCATTAATTTTGATGTATTGATTGAACCGGCACACATAAACAGATAATCACAATTATAAATTACCTTTTTAATGACTCTACCAACTTCATCAATTTCATTTACATAAACGATGTAATTGTCGTCGCAATCTTTCGTGACATCTGTTACAATACATTGTGTTTTCGTTTCTAGTTTACCTGAATCGCTTGCCCATTTTAAATAACTAAATTCTGCACTGTTTCTTGCACCAGAACTAGAACCAAACATAGATTCGCCATTCAGTGATCCTGGATATCTAGCACCACTAATTTCATCTCTGATTTTATTCCAATCATAGGTTACATCAATTTGAAAAGTATCTATACCTGTATTTTGATTTTCAATTTTAAATCTTTCCTGATGTAAAAATGCTGAATGTGCCGCAATATCTGCAGGCATTTTTGAAGCTCCAAAATTTTGCTTTACCAATGGGAACCATCTTGAATTTAATTCACTAAAAGAAACCTCTGAAGGAAATACTTGATTGTAAAATCTTTCTTCAGGCTGTACAAAAATTCCACCATACACTGCTGTGCCACCACCTAACAAAGCTGGTGCAATAACAGTCATGTTTACACCTTCTACACGTTCCATTACACCAATATATTTTGGTGTTCTCAATACAGGTGGTGCAAATGGATTGGCACAAATATTACCAAGAAAAGTGGATCTTTTATCAGCACTAAAAGCAAATACCTGCTGCATAGTAAAACCAGCTGGTGGTGCAAAAATATTTTGTGTACCATTACCAGTATCCCAAAATTTACCACGTTCTAAAAGCAAAGTTTCGTGACCAGCTTCAGTTAAACGATGTGCCGTGATAGAGCCGCCAAAACCACTGCCAATTATAATACATTTTTTACGAATGGTGTTAGGTTCACAATCATATTCAGTATTAATAATGGCTGATTTTTTACAACTATCCAGTAAAATTCCAGATGCTGCAAGTGCTGTAGTTTTTAAAAAATTTCTTCTTTTCATTTAAAAATCGTTGTTTAAAATGTTTTCAATATTTCTCTCCACTATTGCAGCAATTGTTAGAGCAGGATTAACACAAGCAGAATGTCCAGGCATCAATGCACCATCTTGAACATATAATTTTTCATTATTTTTAACTCTACCATAAGCATCGGTAGCTTTAGTAATTGGCATACCACCTAAAGGATGATACGTAACATCAGATTTAGGAACTGAGCCAAGAAATCCACTTAGATTGCCTCCATTTTCTGTGTTTAAGTTTTTTATATATTGTATTGCAAGATCGTTTATTTGTTTTTGTTGGTTATTCGCTAAGGTTGGATAATTTAATTTAACTTGATTGTTACTTTTATTGTATGTAAAAAATCCTGTAGTTGGATTAATACTCATGATGTTATAACCTAGTGATTTTATTTCTAATCCAAAAGAAAATGGAAAGTGTTCTATAAATAATGGAAATTGAGCATTCGAAAAATCTTGAGCTCCAGATAATGGTGGAAAAGCCTGAGTTCCACCTGTGTTATCTCTTAAATTGTCTCTTATCACAAATGTGTTGCCGTTGTTTCCAAAGTGAGTACCCGTATAATCATTTAAATTAGAAATTAAATTTTTAGCTTTCGCTGCAGTAAATAATTTAGAAGTATGAATTGCACCAGCACACACAAACAAATACTCGCATTCATAAGTTTTGGTGATAATGGTGTTTCCTTGTGTGTCAATTTCTTTGGTAACAACAATATAATTTTGATTGCAATTTTGTCCTATTTCATCTACAACACATTGTGTGATAATTTCTAAATTACCTGTTTGTTCTGCTTTATTTAAATAGTTTTTGTCTAATGAGTTTTTTACACCACTATCGCAACCAAAAACAGATTGACCAATTATTGCAGATGGTTTTTTTGATCCATTGATTTCCTCTTGTAATATAGATTGATTGTAATCAGTTTGTATAGTTACATTATTAATTCCGATTCTATCATTATGTGCTGCAAAAATTGAATTGTGTTTAAAGTTTGGATGGTTGAGTAAATTACTATCGAAATTACCAATACCAATTTCTTGTCTTACTTTTGGAAAATAAGTGTTGTTTAATTCTGCGTAATTTACCTCGTTAGGAATAAATCGATTAAAAATAGTTGCTTCTGGTTGCATCATAATTCCACCTGAAATAATAGAACCACCACCAAAACAAGCGGCACTAACAGTAGTTAAATTTTGATGTTTTATTTTTTCTGCAACGCCTATGTATTTCCGATTAAATATGGGTAAACTTGGTAGAAACGGTTGAGCACTTTCATTACTAAGCCAAGTTGACTCTTTTTCTGTTCCTAATGCATTTGAAAAGACTCGAGTAGTACCATCAGTGGTCCAACGTTTACCACGTTCCAATAATAATGTTTCTATTCCTGCTTCAGTCAATCTGAGTGCACAAACACTTCCACCATAACCACTTCCAATAATAATAGCTTTTTTCTTTACAGTGTTTGTGATACAAGGTTTATTATTTGTAGAAAATGGATTTTTTTTACAAGCATCTAATGCAAATGAAGCACTTGCTAAAATGGTTGTTTTTAGAAAATCACTTCTTTTCATTACTTCTTATAAAAATACTAATTAATTATCATTCTTTCATTTTCAATAGCAGCGTTCCTGCTTCTACAAATTGTTTATCACTTACATATACTTCTTCCACTTCGCCATCGGTATGTGCTTCTATGGTGCTTTCCATTTTCATAGAAATCATCTTAAGTAATGCATCACCTGATTTTATAGAATCGCCAGGTTTTACTAGTACTGTCGTCACTTCGCCAGGCATTGGCGCTATGTATCCACCTTTCACCGTTTCTTCCAATGGATTTGGAAATTTATCTACGCTTAGTAAAACAATTTGTCCGAGTTGAGGCGAATGCACAAAGTATTGGTTGCTATTTTGAGAAAAGAAGAACTTGCGACGGATATCATTGATTTCAAATAGATATTCATCATCTTTTCCAAAGTTTAAAACTTTGGAAAAGTTTGAACACGTAAAATGTTTATCAGCAAATGAAATATGCAAAGTGCCATTCTCATTTTTATATGCTACTAAGAATTCAAAGCCGCCAAAACTATATTTTTCTTGTTGTGATTGATAAGCATTATTTCGCCAGCCTGATGGAACACCTCGTGCAATGGTTCTGTTATTTTCTCTTTGTAAAAAACGATATTGTTGCAACGCACAAGTTAAAATATCCAAAGTTTCCTGTGAATACTTTTCTCCTTCGTATTTAAATCTTTTATCTAAAAAATGCGTGTCAAAATCACCTTTTTGGAAATCTTCATGTTGTAAAATAGCTGTCAGGAAATTCTTGTTCGTGGTGAAGCCGGTCAAGACTAATTCCTGTAAAGCTAAAGTCATTTTTGCAATAGCTTCCGAACGATTTTTTCCTTTCGCAATGATTTTTGCAATCATCGGATCATAAAAAGTAGAAATTTCCGAGCCACTTTCAATACCTGTATCATAACGCAAACCATCAATATTTGCTGGAATCCAATCTATTATTTTCCCTGAAACCGGTAAGAAATTATTACCTGCATCTTCCGCATATACACGCACTTCAATAGCGTGTCCGTTTTGTGTGAGTTCTTCTTGCTTGAATGAAATAGGGTTACCTTCTGCTACTTCAATTTGCAAGCGTACTAAATTCAAACCTGTTACTTCTTCTGTTACAGGATGCTCTACCTGTAAACGTGTATTCACTTCTAAGAAATAAAACGATTGGTCTGGTGCTACAATAAATTCTACTGTTCCTGCATTGTCGTATTGAATGGCTTTGCAAGCAGCCACCGCAGCATCGCCCATTTTTTTGCGCGTATCTTCTGTAATAAATGGAGAAGGACTTTCTTCAACTACTTTCTGATAACGGCGTTGAATGCTGCATTCGCGTTCAAATAAATGCAAAGCGTTTCCATGCTTATCACCAAAAATTTGGAACTCTACGTGACGTGATGTATCAAAATATTTCTCTATTAAAAGTGTATCATCACCAAAGCCATTTAATGCTTCTGATTTTGCTTCATTGATTGCTTTATCTAATTCAGATTCTTGTCGAACGATGCGCATGCCTTTACCGCCACCGCCGGCACTTGCTTTTAATAAAACAGGAAAGCCGATTTCGATGGCTTTTGCTTTGATAGTTGCTTCACTTTGATCATCGCCTTGGTAGCCAGGAATGATGGGCACATTGTGCGATTGCATGATTTTCTTGGCACCAATTTTCGAACCCATTACTTCGATTGCTTGTGGATGCGGTCCAACCCAAATGATATTTTCATCAATTACGCGTTGTGCAAATTCTACTTTTTCACTTAAAAAACCATAACCAGGATGAATAGCATTGGCACCGGTTTTTTTCGCTGCATCAATAATCTTATCAATCACTAAATAAGATTCGTTCGGTTGCTTGCCACCAATGCGAACGGCTTCATCCGCATGTTTCACAAACAGAGTATGTTCGTCAGCATCCGAAAAAACGGCTACTGTGGCGATGCCCATTTCTCTGCATGTTTTAAAAATACGTATGGCTATTTCACCTCGATTGGCTACTAGAAGTTTTGTTATTTTTTGAATTGACATAATATTATTTTTTGACACACCACTTAATCCCCTCTCAAGAGGGGAAACCGGACAGTGCTATTTTTGAGTTTGATACATTTATTTTTGTTTGCAGTTTAAATTACATACGGTAAACACCATAACTATTTGTGCCTTTAACTATGTTCATATAAGTCAATGCTAGCACTAAACCAAATACATTTCGTGTATCTCTTGGATCGATGATGCCATCGTCCCAAAGTTGACCAGTTGCAAAAAACGCATTACTTTGTTTTTCAATTTCACCTTTCATAAACTCTTTCATTTGTGCAGCTTGTGCTTCATCAAATTGTTGTCCTGATTTTATTGCTGCTTCACGGCTTACCATCTGCATCACGCCAGCTAATTGCTCTGAACCCATTACGGCAATCATAGAATTTGGATAGGAAAATAAAAATCGTGGATTGTAAGCACGACCGCACATGGCATAATTACCAGCACCAAAACTTGCACCCATCATCAAGGTAAACATCGGTACTTCAGAATTGGAAACTGCGTTAATCATTTTAGCACCATCTTTTATCATACCGTTTTGTTCGTATTCTTTACCCACCATAAAACCGGTGATGTTTTGTAAGAATAAAATAGGAGTGTGGTTCATATTGCACAACTGAATAAAGTGCGCGCCTTTATTGGCTGAATCATTGAATAAAACGCCATTGTTGCCAATGATGGCGATTGGATAACCATGCATTTTTGCAAATCCACAAATCAAGGTAGAACCGTATTCTTTTTTGAATTCATGAAATTCTGAACCATCCACAATACGCGCAATTACTTCGCGGCAATCAAATGGAACTTTTGTGTCCACAGAAACAATTCCCAGAAGTTCATCGATTGGATAATTTGGTTCTTTATACATGGACGACTGTCGATTGTCGATTGTCGATTGTGGACTCGTCAAATTTGCCATTAACTCACGTGCAATTCTGATTCCATCTAATTCATCTTGTGCTAAATAATCGGAAACACCAGAGATTTTGGAATGCATTTCAGCGCCACCAAGCGTTTCATCATCCACAATTTCGTTAGTTGCCATTTTTACTAATGGTGGACCTGCCAAAAATACTTTTGCTTTATTTTTTATCATGATGACATAATCGCTCATTCCCGGAATATAAGCGCCACCAGCCGTTGAATTACCAAACACAATAGAAATGGTTGGAATTCCTTTTTTAGAACGACGCGTAATTTCTTTAAAATTATTTCCACCTAAATTAAAAACCTGTGCTTGATCTGGAAGATTTGCACCTGCACTTTCAACCAGGTTAATTGCAGGCAAATTATTTTCTACGCCAATTTCATTAATGCGTAATGCTTTTTTCAAGGTTGCAATATCAATAGCGCCACCTTTGTTGGTGCCAACATTTGCTGTTATCAAACACATTTTTCCAGAAACAAAACCGATGCCTGAAACCATAGTGCCACCGGTTCCAAAACCACCTTTTACACCAAGACCAGCCAATGGTAATAGTTCCAAAAATGGTGAATCCTGATCTAATAACAATTCTATGCGTTCGCGTGCTAAAAATTTTCCCTGAGCTTTCGCTTTTGCTACATGTTTTTCTTCACCTTGAAACAAGGACTGTTTCAAGTGTTTATTCAACTCTTCAATTTTTGCGAGCATCTTTTGGTAATTGTCTTTAAATGCTGCGGAGTTGGTATTTATTTTTGATTTTATAACGCTCATTATAGTCTGAATTTGGATGAACAGATTTATGGATTAATCAGATGAACAAGTTTACGCAATTTCTTTCTATTTGACTAAACGTTTGGTAAAATATTTTGTGTAAAATTTATGTTAATTATCCATATTTTGCAGTATATCAATTATTTATAAGTAATTAACAAACGAACGTTTGGTAAAGATTTGGTTAATTAAAAATAATTATTTACTTTTGAATCTACATTTAATTATCAATCAAAAAATCAAATAAAATGACAGCAAAAGAAATCGTATTGGCATTACCAAGCCGTTTAAAAGCAGAAGAAGCAGCAGGTCAAACAGGTGTTTTCCAATTTCAATTAGAAGGTGAAACAGGCGGAGAATTTACCGTAAATGTTGCAGATGGTGTATGCACTGTAACAGAAGGTTTATCCGGCGAGGCAAATTGTATAATTTCTGCATTGGCAACAGATTTTGAAGATGCAGAAGAAGGTCGTGTGAACAGACAAATGGCCGTAATGATGGGAAAAATCAAAATCAGCAACTTAGGTGCGATGTTGAAATTTATTGGAATGTTTAATGATATTGAAGCGGCTTAATTAAAACATCTTTATAAAATTTAAGACAGTTCTTTTGGACTGTCTTTTTTTATGTAATAAAATGGAATGCAAACAGATTTTTGTAATTTCACACTTAAATGAGATGTGCTGTAAAGTTTTCTGAATTATTTAAGCAACTAACAGGCTTAATTTTATTTCCATTAGCATTGACGGCTGTTTATCTATTGGTGATGTATGTTTTACATTTTCTAAAAGTGAGTGAAACAATGCAACAAATTTATAGTATTGGTGGCAGCGTTGTTCTTGTTATAATAGGTATTTTTGTTGTCAGAAAAAATGTGCTCATAGATGCTGACGCAGAATATGATATGAGTGGTGTGCATTTTCAATTGAAGAATACATCTTTTTTGTACAAAGAAGCATCCATATCAGTATTGTTTGAGAATATCCAACATATCTCATTTAATGATAATGATAACTATAGAATTTACGTGCAATTAAAAACAAGAGCACCTAAAAAGACAATTTATATTTCACCGGATAAGTATGAGAACAATGCAACTTTTATTTCATACTGGAAAGATGTAGCGAATAAAATCAACCAATAATTAGAATTAGATTACAGCAAAATGAAAAACAAGATAGTTGTCATAACAGGCGGAAATTCAGGAATTGGCAGAGTAACTGCAACAGAGATAGCAAAAATGGGTGCACAGGTAGTGTTAGTTTGTCGCAATGAACAGAAAGCAAAAGCGGTTCAGGAAGATATCAATGCACTTACAGGTTTGAACAACTGTGATTTATTTCTTTGTGATTTCAGTTCACATGCATCGATTAAAAAATTTGCAAAAGCATTTCGGATGAAGTACAATCACATTGATGTGCTTATTAATAACGCAGGTGTTATTCTAGGCGAACGTCAGGTGAATGAAGACGGATTGGAAATGATGTTTGCCACTAATCATCTTGGTTATTTTTTAGTGACACATTATCTGCTCGATTTACTCAAAGCGTCAGAAAGCGGTCGTGTGGTCAATGTTGCATCTCTGGCACATCGTTTCACCAATATGCGATGGGATGATTTGCAGGCAGAGAAATTTTTCAATTCCTGGATTCAATATGGCTTGACGAAACTTTGTAATATTTTGTTCAATAAAGAATTGGCTTATCAACTAAAAAAGAATACAAATATTACAGCCAATTGTTTGCATCCCGGAAATATCAATTCTAATTTTGGAAGAAGCGGCAACCCGATGCTTAAGTTTCTGATGAATAATTTTGGGTTTGTGTTAACGACACCGGAAAAAGGAGCGGAGACCTCTATTTATCTGGCAACCGCACCTGAAGTACAAGGAAAAACAGGCTTGTACTGGTATCGAAAAAATCCAACCATACCATCCATGGAAGCGATTAGTTCTGAAAACTCAAGAAGATTATGGGAAATCAGTTTAAAACTGACAGGTATCAAAGAATTTGGTACGGTTGATTTTGATTAATTCTTAATGCTTGATTTCATACAAATCAGCAATTAGTAGCATAAAATAATCTGCGATTACTTTTCTTCTTTATTTCGTGCTTCTAAACTATTCAGGAAATTGACGAAGCCAACGATATTGTCTACCGGCATGCTTTTGGCTACAATTTTATATTTCTGATCTACAATAAAAACTTTTGGTGTTGCAATCACATCGTACTCTTTTCTGAAAGCACTGACACCACGCATATCTGCACATGTCATCCAGTCATCCGCACAATTTTTTGCTACAAACGCTCTGAATGAACTGTCTGTTTGTTCGGTAGATACCGCAAACACACGCACACCTAAAGCTTCCAGTGAATCGGTATATATTTTTTTCAACAGAGGAATTTCTTTCTGACAGTGACCGCAATCTGAGTTCCAGAATACAAGCACCGTATATTTATTTTTATTTACATAATCATGAAAAACCTGCATTCTTCCAAACGTATCCTGAACTATAAAATTAGGTGCAATTTTACCTATTAAGGTAGGTTTCACCGCTTCCACACGATCACGCAATTCTACCAAGCTTTTTTCGGTTGCCCACCACGCTTCACCACTCAGGTAATATTTATCTGCCATATACACGTAAATGGCATCATGTCCCATGATTTCACTTTTTGCATATTTCATAAATAATTCATTCAGGCAAAACTGAAACATCTCTTTGTTTGCTCTGCTTTTATTGATAAGGATGTCAATAGATTGTATAATTGAATCCGGTTGCGGAAACGTATATGCATCAAAATATTTCAGCATTTTAGCCTGAAAAACCGGACTTCTGATTAAGCCGGAATCTGAGAAATCTATGTTGTCAAAATAATGTTGTTGTGTGTAATGGAAATTATGAAAGGTGTCCACTAAACTTCCATCTTTATTTCTTTGTCCTTCAGGTATCTCTATTTCCAGCATCATTTTTAAAAGTTTTGTGTAGAATGTTGACGGATATTTTTTCACCATTTCTTTTCTGTGAGTCGTAATCTTTTTAGAAATACCATCTATTTCAGCTGCAGTGATTCTATAGGATGAATCTGTTTTAGCGATTGTTTTCAGCTTTTTTTGAAGAGAATCATTTTTTATACCTAAAGGCATCATGTACTTCATGTCATCAAACATTTGCTTGTTCTCTGCAGAGTTTTTTATAACTGCATTCTTAATAAAATCTAAGGTATCGGTTGCAATGCTGAAATTTGTTTCTTTCATAATGACATCAAAAGAATTAAAACGCATGGATGGAAAAGCAATTAAATAGACACCGGCAGGAATTTCTTTTTTACCTTTTAGGTTTGCAACACCTTTTGCATCAAATTGTAACGTGTCTTTTACATATCTCTTTTCACCTAAATAAAATGCCAGTATACCTATCTGGTTTTCCATGCCTTTTACGGTGACTGAAATATTAAAGTCGCTGGATTGTGAAAAAGTGAGTGTAGTAAATAAAATTAGTAAAAAAAGAGTACCATATTTTCTCATAAAATGTTTTTCAGATTAGGTTGCAAAATCTGTTCCGAAATTAAGGATTCATGGATAAATTCCATTCTAAATGTTTGTTAATTTCTTGATAATTAGTCAGATGCTTTAAAGTTTATAAATTGTCATACATTTTTTATAGTTTTGACGTGTATGAAATACGTATATATTCTAGCTGGCGGTGCTGCAGGAAGCCTGATTCGTTTCTGGCTTTCGGAACTTATTTCTGTTAAATATTCTTATTCATTTCCAACCGGAATTTTCTTTGTCAATATCACAGGTTCATTACTGATCGGATTTCTATACGGTTTGCTTGCTGTAAATGGCTTATTGGATGAGAAGCTCAGACTGCTTTTATTTATTGGATTCTTAGGTGGTTTTACCACTTTCTCTTCCTTTGCATTGGAAAACATGAAACTGTTGAAAGACGGATTGTTGCTGGTTTCGATGCTCTATATTTTACTGACTAATCTAGTTGGGATTGCATTGGCGTTTGCAGGATATTATATTGGATTAAAGTTTAAATAAAAAAAGTCCGGAAAATCCGGACTTTTTATTCTTAATTCTATTTCCTTATTTAAACTCAAAATCAGCATCTGTAAATGTAACACCTAATTTCAAATCTTTAAATTCGAATATTTCGTAGATACCTTTTTCATCTTCCATTTTGTGGTAGATAGGTAAGTAGTTTGTCTTATCTATGTATAAGGTTGTTTTCTTAGCATAAGCAGAAGGAATTTTAATTTTCTGACCTGGTTTTACATCATCACCGAAATCATTTAATTCTTTTATCTTATATTCAGAGATTGCCAGTTTTTTGCCAATCGTCCAAACGGATGTTTCACCTGCAGCAACAGTATAATCTATGATTTTGTAATCAACATCGTTAAGTTCCACTTTCCAGCAGTCTTTTCCATCCCAGTTTACAGTACCTAATACTTTCACGTAAGTAGCTAAATCTTCACCTTTACGTTGTGCCATACTGGTTTCCAGGATTTTTTTGATGGTTGCGAAACCTGCTCTTGTAACCGGATTGTGACCTTTTAAAACTAATTTATTTGTAGGACTTAGATTAATTTTTATAATTCCTTTTTTTACATTTACTTCTTTTGATACGGCACTTTCATATCTTAACTGAGCAACTTCCGGTAATTTTACATTTGCGTATACTTTAAATGGTGCTGCAATTACTTTAAATTCACAATCCGTTTTTGCGTATTTGCCGTCTTTCATTCTTTCCTGTGCTAAAAAATGATAGGTCATTGTTTTGGCGTTTCCCATGGCTGCCATTACTTTAGGAATCATTTCCGTTACATTTTGTGCGTACGACACATTTGCCAGAAATAGTGTGGCGACTAATAATAGACTTGTTACTTTCTTCATGCTTTTTTATTATTTTGACTAAAAATAAGTTGTTTTAGCGACATATTGCAAAAACTCTGCCAATATTTATGTAAACCTTGAATGTTTTCAAAACCTTCGAGGTTAAATGCTTTATTTCACTAAATTTTCTAAAGTATCTTTTATTTTCTCAAATGGAAATTGTGCTATTATTTGCTGCATCATTTTTTCTATTTCATCATTGCATAAGTTTCCGATGCTGCCTTCGTGTGTATGATGCAGCGAAGATGGTTTCTGATAGTTTCCGGCTTCCACTTCTTTACCAATTTTTATGTAAGCATCTCTGAAAGGCATTCCTTGGTTAACCAATTCATTTACACTTTCCACCGTAAAGAGTAATTTATACTTTTCATCTTCTAAGATGTTATCTTTTACGATGATGTTTTCCAGCATTAGTGTGGTCATTTCTAAACAAGCTTTTAGTTCACTAAAACCACTGAAAAAATCTTCTTTTATTATTTGCAAGTCACGATGATAACCGGATGGTAAGTTGGTAAGAATTGAATTTATTTGTGCCGGCAAGTTTTGCAGTTTATTACACTTAGCTCTGATGAGTTCAAAAACATCCGGATTTTTTTTGTGCGGCATGATAGATGAGCCTGTCGTCAACACATCCGGAAAAGAAATAAAACCAAAATTCTGATTCATATACAAGCAGGCATCCATTGCAAATTTTGCGAGTGTTGCTGCGATATTTGAAAGAGCAAATGCCACATTTTTTTCCATT
>JBIKPT010000219.1:0-4073 GCA_044357355.1 Chitinophagales bacterium | reverse complement strand
GGTTTGTGGTTTTATGATTTTTGGATTAGGTAAAGAAAACTGGTTACGATTAATAGCTTGGTTAGCAATTGGTTTTGTTATTTACTTTGGTTACAGTAAAAATCATAGTAAAATAAACAATCCAGATCAATAGAAAATTATATTAAAATAAAAGGCTTGGTAAGTTTACAAACTCACCAAGCCTTTTTTATTTGACAATACTGATATCAAGCTTCAACGTTTTCTATTTGCTCCTTTAATAAAATCTCATCTTGCAAGATTTTTTTTAAAAATCAAATCAGGGAATAATAATACTATTGTAAATAAAATTAAAGAATAAACTTAGTGGTGATATTCTAAAAATCACAAGAATTAAACAGGCAAGATTTCCTAGGCAAATTGGCGAATCTAAATGGCTTCGATAGTACTATTCTTCGCTAAAGGGCAACTCTGATTTCAATTTAGTGTGCAGTTTTTCGTTATAGCTTACCAATAAATAATTAAAGTAATTTCTGGTGGCTTTGCTTAAACAGGAAATATAGACATTAAGCCTGTACTGTATTTCATCCTGCAAAATATTTATCAATGGCAATGCATCTAAATAATTGGTGGTGTTTGCTTTTATTCTTTCAAAATGATTTTCGATAGAAATATCCAGCGATTCTAATGTTTTCTTGCCTTTATTATATAAAGAGTAATAGACTTTTTCCATATCGAAGTCAAAATCGGTGGTATTTGGAAATTGTTCTTTTACCACATCCGGCAAATCGTAAATCAAGCCTTTTTCCATCTGTATTTCACGCTCGTACAAATGTTCCAGGAATTTCTCCGGATTGACGAACACATCGCGCCAGTCGATATAATCCTGCCACAAACCTAATCTTCGTGCATTGTTTCCTAAATCAATCACTGTAAAATGACTTTTTGTGGGCAAACGTCTGCTGCCACGTCCAATCATTTGGTGGTACAATGTAAGTGAACGTGTAGCACGGTTTAAAATAATAGATTCAACAGTTGGTTCATCAAAACCAGTTGTCAATATTCCTACCGAAGTCACAATGGCATCCGGTGTTTCTTTCAGCCATTGCAGTACTTCTTTCCTGTCTTGTTTGTTGCTGGTACTATCCAAATGACGAATAGCCACACCTTGGTCGCTTAAAAATTTTTCAACGGATTTAGACGTAGCAACGGATGAGTTAAAAATCAAGGTTTTTTTACCCAATGCTTTTTCTTTGTAGGCACGCAATAGCTTTTCATGCATATCAAAGTGCATGTAAATTCTATCGAGAGAACTTACGGTATAATCACCATCAATACCTACTTTTAAACCGCCTAAATGCACATCGTACGTATAGGTAGTGGCATCGCTCAGGTAGCCTTTGGAAACGAGTTCTTTGATGGAATCGCCAATAATCAGTTTTTTATAATTCTGCGATAAAGGTAAGTTTTGATTAGAACTTAATGGTGTTGCGGTAACACCAAGAATTATTGCCTTTCTGAAATAGTGAAATATTTTTCGGAACGAATTATAATGCGCTTCATCCACAATCACCAGGTCTATGTCCTGCAAGTATTCTTCGTCATCTTTCAAGCGGTTGTTGAGTGTTTCCACCATCGCCAGAAAACACAAATATTCTTCCTGATCCGGAATTTCCTCTACTTCACTCGTAATTAATTTGCAATGAATTCCTGCTTCTTCCAATGCATTGGCCGTTTGTTTCAGCAACTCAATCCGGTGTGTTAAAATCAGAATTTTCTTTTGATGTTCTTCGATATATTTTCTGGAAATCTCCGAAAAGATAACTGTTTTGCCTCCACCGGTAGGCAATTGAAATACGATATTTTCACGCTTTTCATTTTCATGTAAATGATCGAAAATTCGCTTTATATATTCTTCCTGATACGGATATAATTGTTTAGCCGATTCTGCGCGGTCTTTGATGCCTGTTATCTTCATGTACTTTGTTAGTAGTTACGATGCAAAATCTATACCAATAAATAATTCTAATTTTAGACACACATAATCATCATTTAAGAAAAACAATCCGAAGGATTTCTATGTGTTTAAAATCTTGTTTAGTAGTTAAATTTTAGCAACTGCGCAATATACAAATTTTAAAGCATGTAAAAAAGAAGACGTGTTATAAAATCATGTCTTTATAGGAAAGAATGGTGGAAAAGCCTTTTTGTTGAAAATAACGGGTAATCATTTCCGGTGATTCATCGCTGGCCACTAATACAAAATCGCCGCCCCAGGCTCCGAGCGACTTGACAGTTCCGGGAAAATCAGAAAAATAAATTTCTTTTACTTTTCGCAAATTCAACACATTTCCAACAATATTTTCGTGTACTTCTAAGTAATAACTGAATTCGTCTAATTCGTTGGCATGAATGAGCTTTTCAGTGAGCACTGAAATTTGTTCAATAAATTCTGTTTTATCTATTGTGAGGTTTTTATAATGCTGAATGCCTTCGCGCGAATTTTGCTTTTTGCCGAGATGAACGAAATAAAGATGTTCTTTGAAACCTGGATTGAAATCTATTGCAGTTGTGAGTCGTGAGTCGTGAGTCGTGAGCTGATACGTAATGGCACTTTTAGCCGTGGCGCAGGCGATATCGTAACCAGAACCGCCGAATGTTTTAGCTAACAATTCGTTCGGGTCAACGTTTGTAAATTGTGCCAGTAAACTTATTAGTGTAGAAGAAGAACCGAGGCCCCAGTCGTTTGGAAAGTCGAGTATAGTCTTGAGTCGTGAGTCGTGAGTTGTGAGTTTACAATGGCTTAGAATATTCTGAAGAGTTTTTGCCATCTCTTCGTTGGAGGAAGAAATAATTTCCAGTGATTCAGAAAACTGAGCCTCCAACCAAACCTTATTTTCATGGTCGATACTTTTCCAGAAGATTCCTTTTTCTGCTGATGATTCAACACTCAGTGACTGACCAAATTTAGCAGGTAAAGCCAAGCCTACAGCACCGTCTAAGATGAAGTATTCACCGCTGAGTAAAAGTTTGCCGTTGGCGTGGTAGGTTTGCGTCATGTGCTACAAAATTAAAAATAAAAGGCGTTCATTATAGCATTTAGAAAGTTTCATTATTTTTGAGCATATGTCAAAGTATCAAACTGTTGATGAATATATTTTAGCACAAGATGCATCCACGAGAATTCTAATTTTCTTATTACGTGATATTATTCTTTCCACGTCCACAGAAATTACAGAACGTTTAAGTTTTAATTGTCCGTTTTACCATTATAAAGGCATGCTCTGTTATGTGAGCATAGAAAAGAAAACCGTTTATATTGGCTTTTGTCGTGGTAGCATTCTGAAAAACAAATATCCCATTTTAGAAATCAAAAACAGAAAACTGATTGCATCTGTTTCTTATAAAGATTTGGAAGACGTAGACGCAGAAGTCATTCAGAGTATCCTGAAAGATTCTATGGGATTGAACAGTAAAAAAACAAAATGGTTTGTGAAATAATTACTTCACCTCTTTCTTAGCACTTCTAAATTGCTCCAGCATCACTCGTGTAGTGGTGAATGAAACAATTTTATCTTTGAAATAAACCAACGCATATTCCTTTTCTTCTTCGTTGGCGTTGTAATAATTTAAGATATTCAACAAGTGCATTTTCATGTGTCCTTGTTGTATGCCAACCGTTGTCATTGCTTTTAATGCTGCAAAGTTTTGCGCCAGTCCGGCCACCGCACAGAACATCATCAGCTGCTCTGCATTCGGGTCGCCTAATATCTGCAAACTACGTTTCACCATTGGATGTAATTGCGTCAATCCACCAACGGTTCCTACAGCCAACGGTAAATCTATCCAGAATTTGAAAATGCCGTTTTCTACAGTGCAATGCGTCAATGAACCATATCTTCCATTGCGAGCAGCATAGGTATGGCCGCAAGCTTCCACTGCGCGGAAATCGTTTCCGGTGGCAATAATCAAAGCGTCTACGCCGTTGTAAATTCCTTTATTGTGAGTGGTGGCGCGATGCGGATCCACTTCCGCAATCTTTACGGCAATGCGCACTTTCTCTGCAAATTCTTCCGCTGAGATATCACCGAAACTTCCGAGTTCTTCGACTTTGC